>NZ_WOGU01000005.1:166955-264317 GCF_009735315.1 Kocuria sediminis | reverse complement strand
CCCTGGACCCCGAGCAGGCCGCCACCGTCACCGCCTTCCTGCACGCCATGGCCGACGCCGTCGACGCCGCCGAGGACGTGGGCGACGACTCCTGCCGGGCGGAGCCCCCGCAGCACGCCTGACGGCCCCGGACCCGAGCCCCTGCAGCCCATCCGGCGTCGCCCGTCCGCGCCGTCCGTCATCCCGGCGAAACACGGGCTTGGCACCATCGGAACCGCACCGGTCTCGTCCGAGACCGGCCCAGCGCGATCCCGAAGGGCGGTTCCCCGATGCACGTTCCGGACCATTTCCTCGACCCGGTGGTCAGCACGACCACGGCCGCCGTGGCACTGACCGGGGTGGCCGTGGCCGCCTGGCAGGTGCGGCAGCACGCGTCCGCCCACCGGCTGGGCTTCGCCGCAGCGGTGACGGGCTTCGTCTTCGCCGCCCAGATGGTCAACTACTCCGTGCTGCCCGGCACCAGCGGCCACTTCCTGGGCGCCGCCCTGGCCGCGGCGCTGCTGGGCCCGTGGCTCGGCATGCTCTCGGTGGCCGTGGTGCTGGCCGTCCAGGCGGTCGTCTTCGCCGACGGCGGGCTCACCGCCCTGGGCACCAACGTGACCCTGATGGCCGTCGTCGGGGTGGCCGTGGCCTGGGCCGCGGGCACGGCCCTGGCCCGCGTGCTCGGCCGGTCCGCGCCGCGCACGGCGGCAGGGCTCGGCGCCGTGCTGTCCGTGCCGGCGGCCGCCCTGGTCTTCTCCGGCCTGTACGCCGTGGGCGGCACCGTGCCGGTGGAAGCCGGCGGACTGGCCGCCTCCATGGTGGGGGTGCACGCCCTGATCGGGGTCGGGGAGGCCGTGATCACCGTGGCCGTCCTGTCCCTGGTCCTGGCCGTGGCCCCGGGTCTGGCCGCCGTCGACCCCCGTCCGCTCGCCCCGGTCCGCGCCCGCCGCGGGGTGCTGGGCGTGGCCGGTGCCGGGCTGCTGTGCGCCGCCGTGCTCTCCGCGGTGGCCGCCTCTGCTCCGGACGGACTGGAGTCCGTGGCCCTGGCCTACTCGTTCGCGGAGGCCGCGGCGCCGCACGCCCTCGCCGGCGCCGTCCTCGCCGGCTACGGCGAGGCGGCCGGCCTGTCGGTGGCCCTGGCCGGGGTCGTCGGGCTGGTGCTGACCGGGCTGCTGGCCGCCGGGGCGGTGGGCGCGCTCACCGCCGGGCGTCCCGCAGCCGCACGGCGCTGACCCGCTGCTCCACGTGGGCCCGCCCGCCTGGATCCCCGGCGCGCGGGCCCACAGCGTGTGCGCCGAGGGCAGGCGCATCCACGACGCGCGGGCACTTGCCCGCCCGGACGGATCCTGACACGGTCGACTGACGGTGCCGGCCACCTCGCAGCACCGCTGCACGGACAAGCCGCACAGCAGAACCGCACAGCAGAACCGCACAGCAGAACCGCACAGCAGAACCGCACAGCAGAACCGCACAGCAGAACCGCACGGCACGACACCTGGAACCACTGCCCCGAAGGAGCACCCCATGCGCGGAGTCATCATGCACGCCCCCGGCGACGTCCGGGTCGAGGACCGCGAGGTCCCGGCGATCCTCGAGCCCACCGACGCGGTCCTGAAGGTCGCCGCCGCCTGCGTCTGCGGGTCCGACCTGTGGCCCTACCGCGGGGTCGAGGACGTCGACGGCCCCTCCCCGATGGGCCACGAGTACGTCGGGGTCGTGGACCAGGTCGGCGACGAGGTGCGGACCGTGAAGGTGGGCGACTTCGTCGTCGGGTCCTTCTTCGCCTCCGACAACACCTGCGAGATCTGCCGGGCCGGCTACCAGACCCACTGCGTCCAGCGGCAGCCC
Organism: Kocuria sediminis; assembly: GCF_009735315.1. Lineage (NCBI taxonomy): Bacteria > Bacillati > Actinomycetota > Actinomycetes > Micrococcales > Micrococcaceae > Kocuria > Kocuria sediminis. The sequence continues at coordinate 262,487 of NZ_WOGU01000005.1, read as the reverse complement.
GGGGCGGCCACCGGCGCCCAGTCCGAGTACGTGCGGGTGCCGCTGGCCGACGGCACCCTCGTGGCCACCCCGGGGCAGCCCGACCCGGAGCTGATCCCCTCGCTGCTGGCGGCCTCCGACGTGCTGGGCACCGGCTGGTTCGGTGCCGTGGCCGCCGAGGTCGGACCCGGCAAGACCGTCGCCGTCGTCGGCGACGGCGCCGTGGGGCTGCTCGGCGTGCTGGCCGCCCGGCAGCTGGGCGCGGAGCGGATCATCGCGATGTCCCGCCACGCCGACCGCCAGGCCCTGGCCCGCGAGTTCGGGGCCACGGACATCGTGGAGGAGCGCGGCGACGAGGGCGTGGCGAGGATCAAGGAACTCACCGGCGGGCTGGGTGCCCACAGCACGATCGAGGCCGTGGGCACCCAGGAGTCGATGATGCAGGCCATCCGCGCCACCCGCGCCGGCGGCCACGTCGGCTACGTCGGGGTGGCCCACGACGTGGCGCTGCCCGGGGAGGAGCTGTTCTTCTCCGGGGTGCACCTGCACGGCGGCCCCGCCCCGGTGCGCCGGTTCCTCCCGGAGCTGATCCAGCTCATCTGGGACCGACACATCGACCCCGGGAAGGTCTTCGACCTCACCCTGCCCCTGGAGCAGGCCGCCGAGGGCTATCGGGCCATGGACGAGCGCCGCGCCGTCAAGGCCCTGCTCACCCCCTGATCCGCCCCGTCCGCCCCGCCGCCCCGGGCCACCGGCCCCGGGCGGCGGGGCGGACCCGAGCGGTCCCGGATCAGACCCAGTAGCCCTCGTGCACCCGGGCGGCCTCGTCCTCGAGCCGCGGACCGAGCACGGCGATCTCCCGCTGCCCGTGGCGCAGCACCTCCCGGCAGGGCAGGTCCAGGGTGGGGTTCTGCTCGTGCGCCCCGGTGAGCGCCAGCAGCGAGGACTCCGCGAGCCCGTAGACGATGCGGCCCACACCGGTCCAGTAGGCGGCGCCGGTGCACATGGCGCAGGGCTCCGCGCTGGTGAACAGCGTGGCACGGCGCATTCGCTCGGGCCCGATCGCCCGGACCGCCGCGGCGACGGCGCGTAGCTCGGCGTGCTGGGTCGGGTCCCCGTCCGGGGGCAGCGCGTGGTTCCCCGCCTCCGCCACGATCTCGCCGTACTCGTCGGCGACCAGGGCGCCGAACGGGTGGTTGCCGGCCTCCCGCGCCGCGGCGGCGATCTCCACGGAGCGGCGCAGCAGGGCCGTCTCGGCGTCGGTGAGCGGGTTCTCGGTCATGGGTCCAGCCTCCTGCGGGTCGGCGTCGTCGTCCGCTCACCGTAGCGGTGCCGTGCGGACGGCGACAGGCCCGGCCGGAGCTACTGCATCAGGAAGTGGCCGAGGTGGGCCTGACGGGCGGTGCCGATGATGCCGGCCGCGTTGCGCAGCTGCGCGGGCACGATCCGGGCGCGCAGCCGCAGCTGGGGCAGGAACTGCTGGTGCCGCTCGCTGATGCCCCCGCCCAGCACGATGAGGTCCGGGGAGACGAGGGTCTCCAGGTGGGCGAGGTAGCGCTGGAGCCGGTCCGTGTACGTCGGCCAGTCCAGGCCCTCCGCCACGCGGGCGGAGGCGCCGGCCCAGCCGTCGACGTCCCGGCCGTCCAGGTCCACGTGCCCCAGCTCGGTGTTGGGCAGCAGCTGCCCGTCGTGGAACAGCGCCGAGCCGATGCCGGTGCCCAGCGTGATCATCAGCACGGTGCCGCCCACCCCGCGGGCGGCCCCGAAGCGGGCCTCGGCCAGCCCGGCGGCGTCGGCGTCGTTGAGCACGGCCACGTCGCGGCCCAGCCCGGCGCTGAGCAGGTGGCCGGCGTGCCGGCCGAGCCAGGAGTCGTCCAGGTGCACGGCCGAGCGGGTGATGCCGCGGTCGATGATGCCCGGCACGCCCACGCCCACGGGACTGCGCGGATCCACGGCGCCGGGCCCGGTGCTCAGCTCCGCCAGCGCCGCCCCCAGTGCGGAGACCACGGCGTCCGGCGTGGCCGGGGACGGCGTGAGGATCCGCCGCAGCGGGCCGGCGACCACCCCGCGCACCGGGTCGACGACGGCGTACTTGATGGCCGTGCCGCCGATGTCCACCCCGATGCGGCGGACGTCGCCACCGCCCGCGTCGTCGACGGGCGTGCCCTCGACGGGCCGGAGGGGGGAGGTCGTCCGCGGGAACGACGGGGTGCGGGTCATGTCACGGTCCTGGGTCGGGGTCGGCGCAGCGCGCCCACGCGAGAGCATCGCTTGAACGAGAATACAACCGCACGATGACAACAACGCTCCGGCGGGGATCGTTCCCTAGAATCGAGGGGTCCGGACCACCGGCCCCGTCCCCGCAGCCGCCGGGCCGGTGCGCCCCCTCGCCGAAGGGCCTCCCGCATGACCGCATCCGCCCCTGTCCCCTGGCCCGTGCCGCAGCGCACCACCCGCCGCGTGCTGCTCGCCTGCTGGCTGGCCATCCTGGCGGAGGGCTACGACGTCGGCGTGCTCGGCGCCGTGCTGCCCGCCCTGGCGGAGTACCGCGCCTGGGACCTCACCCCGCTGGAGCTCGGCGGTCTGGGATCGTATGCCCTGATCGGCATGCTCATCGGGGCGATGGTCATCGGGACGCTCTCCGACCGGGTGGGGCGCCGGAAGATGCTGCTGGCCTCGGTCGCGATCTTCACCACGATGCAGCTGGGCGCCGCCCTCGCCCCGAGCCCGGAGCTGTTCGGGCTCTTCCGGCTGCTCGGGGGGCTGGGCATGGGCGGCATCATCCCGGTGGCCGCGGCCCTGACCATCGAGTACTCCGCCCCGCACCGGCGCTCCTTCAACTACGGGGTGATGTACTCGGGCTACTCGCTGGGCATCCTCATCGCGGCGCTGGTGGCGCTGCTGCTGCTGCCCACGCTGGGCTGGCGGTGGGTCGTGGGCGCCGGGTTCGTGCCGGTGCTGCTGCTGCCGGTGCTGGCCCGGCTCGTGCCCGAGTCCCTCGAGTACCTGGTGGGCAAGGGCCGGGCGGAGGACGCCGCCCGGGCGGCCGCCCGGCTGGGCGTCGAGCCGTTCGTGCCCGGTGACTGGGCCCCGGCCGAGGCGCCGCGGTCCGCGGGGTGGCGGCAGTCCCTTACGGCGATGTTCTCGCGCGACTGGCTGCGGCCCACCGTCTTCTTCTGGACCTCGCTGTTCTGCGGCATGGTCCTCGTCTACGGGCTCAACACCTGGCTGCCCTCGATCATGCGCTCGGCCGGCTACGCCCTGGGCCCGGCCCTGATGTTCCTGGTGGTCTTCAGCCTCGCCTCGGCCGCCGGCGGCATCGCCCTGGGCCGGGCGGCCGACGCCTACGGCAAGAAGCTGATCCTGGTGACCTTCTACCTGCTGGGCGGGGTGGGGATCCTGCTGCTGATGTTCCCCAACAACATCGTGGTCAACTACGTCTTCGTCGCCCTGGCCGGGATCGGCTCGATCTCCACCTCACTGGTGCTCACCGGCTGGGTGGCCGACTACTACCCCTCCTACGCCCGGGCCACCGCCACGGGGTGGGCGCTGTCCTTCGCCCGGATCGGGGCGATCTCCGGCCCGCTCATCGGCGGCTGGATCGCCTCGATGGCCCTGCCGTTCCAGTGGAACTTCGTCGTCTTCGCCGCCGTGGCCCTGGTGGCCGCCGGCGCCGTGGCGCTGATCCCGCGGTCCCCGGGCCCCGGGCGTCCGGGCGCGCCGGCCGCCGACGTGCTCGGCGCCTCCGCCCGGTGAGCGGGGGCGAGCGGTGACCGGGCTGGAGATCGCTCTCGTCGCGCTCGTGGTGTTCCTGGCGTCCTGCCTCCAGGGCACGATCGGCTTCGGCCTCGGCATGCTGGCCGCCCCGGTGATCGGGCTGCTGGACCCCGGCCTGCTCCCCGGTTCCATCGTGCTGCTCGCGGCGGGGCTCACCGTCTTCGGCGTGCTGCGCGACCGCACCTCGGTGGACTTCCGGGGCACCGGGTGGGCACTGCTCGGGATGGTGCCGGGCACGGTGGCGGGTGCCCTGCTGGTGGCGGCGCTGCCCCCGCAGACCCTGGCCCTCGCGGTGGCGGGCACGGTCCTGCTGGCCGTACTGCTCAGCGTCTGCGGCTGGCGGCCCCGGCCGCGCCCGGCGGCGGTCGCCGCCGCGGGGGCCGCCTCCGGGCTCATGGGCACGGCCACAGCCATCGGCGGCCCGCCCATGGCGCTCGTCTGGCACGGCTTCTCCCCCGCCCGGATCCGCGGCACCATGAGCGCCTTCTTCCTGGCCGGCGCCCTGGTGTCCATCACGGCCCTGGCCGCGGTGGGCTCCATCGGCCGGGAGGTCCTGCTGTTCTCCGCCGCGCTGCTCCCGGCCGTGCTGCTCGGCTTCGCCGCCTCGGGCGTGGTGAACGGGCGCCTCGACAAGGTCCTCGTGCGCCGGGTGGGGCTGGCGGCGTCCACCGCCGGCGCGGTGCTCGTCCTCGTGCAGGCCCTCTGAGCAGCGCCGCCGGGACCGGCAGCTCAGGGCTCCACCGACCCCTGGACGTGCTCGAACACCAGGCTGGTCTGGGTGGCGGCCACCGCCTGGTTGGAGGACAGGTGCTCCAGGACGAACTGGCGGATGTGGTCGGTGTCCATTCCCCGGTCACCGGGCGCGCACCGCGCGGGGGTCACGCCGGCCCGGGCGCTGGACAGGCGGTGAGCCGGTCAGCCTTCGTCCGCGCCCCCGGTGGTGGGACAATGAGCGGATGGACGCCATCGGTGGTCCTGAGGAGCAGATCGCCGGCGCGGTGACCCGCCGGGTGCGCGCGCAGAGGGCGCTGCCCCGGACGGTGAACGACCGGTCGGGGCAGGCGGTGGACTGAGATGGACTGGTCCGGGTGGGCGCTGTTCGGGCTGCTGGCCACCAGTGCGCTGACTCTGGTGATGATCGCGGCGCAGATGGCGGGGCTGTCCCGGCTCGACCTGCCCCTGGTGCTCGGCACCGTCCTCACGTCCGACCCGGACCGCGCACGCGTCCTCGGCGGCCTCGTGCACCTGGTCGTCGGTCAGGCTTTCGCACTGGGCTACGCAGGCACGTTCGCCCTGCTGGGCCGGGCCACCTGGTGGCTCGGCGCCCTGCTCGGCCTGCTGCACGGAGCCGTCGCCCTGACACTCATCCTGCCGCTCCTGCCCGGCGTGCATCCGCGCATGGCGTCCTCCCGCGCCGGACCCTCCGGCCGTCCGGTGCTGGAACCGCCCGGACTGCTGGGCCTGAACTACGGGTTCCAGACCCCGGTCGTGGCCGCGGTGGCCCACCTCCTCTACGGCACCGTGCTGGGCCTGCTTCTGGGGCCCCGGTGACCGGGCGGCCCCACGACGTGCGGGCGTCCCGCGCACCGGCGTCCGACCGTGACCACCGGACGGGAAGCGGGCGGCAGGTGGATCCATGACGGGCCCTGGCACCGCGCCGGCGCCGTCCCCGCCGGCGCCCATCGGCAGCCACGGCCTGCTCGCGGACACGCGGACGGCCGCGCTGGTGGCCGACGACGGCACGATCGACTGGTGCTGCCTACCGGCCTTCGACGGCACCCCGGTGTTCGGTTCCCTCCTGGGCGGAGCGTGCGCCGGGCACTTCCGCATGGGGCCGCTGCAACCGGGCTCGCCCCCGTCACGGCGCTACCGGGAGGACACGGCCACCCTCGAGACCACCTGGGTCGCCGGTTCCGCTCGCCTGACGCTCACGGAGACCATGATCGCCGAGGTCTCCGGGCGGCTGCTGCCGAGCACGCTGCTGATCCGGCGGCTCTCGGCCGAGGGGGAACCCGTGGCGGCCGTGGTCGACTTCGACCCCCGCTTGGGAGAGCACCACCGTCGCCCCCGCATCCGCCGGCACCCGGAACTGATCTGCGACTTCGGGCGCCTGGCGCTGTCCCTGGACTGTCATCCGCGTCTGGACGTCCTGCCCGGCCGTCCGGCCACGGTCACCGTCGCGCCGGGCCGGCCCGTCACCGTCGTGCTGGCTGCCGCTTTCGGCGAGCCGCTGGTCCACGTGGACCCCGCCACCGCCTGGGACCTCGCCGACGCGGACGAGGCCTTCTGGCGGCACTGGGTCGCCGGGATCCGGCCGGACCTCCCGCACCGTCCCGCTGTGGTCCGCAGCCTGCTCACCCTGCGCCTGCTGACCCACTCCCCGACCGGGGCCCCGGTCGCCGCCCCCACCACGTCCCTGCCCGAGGAGCCGGGCGGCGTGCGCAACTGGGACTACCGCTACACGTGGCCGCGGGACGCCAGCATCGGCGTGGCGACCTTCCTGGCCGTCGGCAAGCCGGTGGAGGCCGAGCAGTTCCTCAGGTGGCTGCTCCACGCCGGCCGCCTGGACCGTCCCCGGCTGCCCGCCCTGCTCACCCTGACCGGGTGCCGGGTGCCGGAGGAGCGCACGCTGACCGGCTGGCCCGGCTACGCCGGCAGCACCCCGGTGCGCACCGGCAACGGGGCTGCGGCGCAGCACCAGCTCGACGGCTACGGATGGGTGCTCGACGCCGCCTGGGGGTACGAGCGGAGCGGCCGGCGGTTGAACTCCGAGACGTGGCGGACCGTGCGCGGGCTCGCCGACACCGTCGCGCGCCGCTGGCGGGAGCCCGACGCCGGCATCTGGGAGATCCGCGACGACGCGGCCCACCACGTGCACTCCAAGCTCATGGGATGGCTGGCCCTGGACCGGGCCCTGCGGCTGGGCGCCACCCACCGGCTGGCCGAGCGGCAGCGGCGGTGCTGGGAGAGAGCCCGAGCCGCCCTCGCCGATCAGATCCGCACGCAGGGCTTCGCCCCGGTCCTGGGCAGCTACACGCGCGCCTACGGCTCCACCGACCTCGATGCCGCGCTGCTCGTGCTGCCGGTGCTGGGCTTCGACCCGCCCGGCTCGCCGCGGACACGCGGCACGGTGGACGCCGTCCGGCGCGAGCTCTCGGCGGGCGGCCCGCTGCTCTACCGCTATCCCCCGGGGCGCGACGGACTGCCTGGAGGGGAGGGAGCCTTCCTGCCCTGCTCCTTCTGGCTCGTGCAGGCCCTGGCGCGCACCGGCCGCCGATTCGAGGCCCTGGCGCTGTTCGAGGACCTGCTCGGACGCGCCGGTCCGCTGGGCCTCTTCGGGGAGGAGATGGATCCCGTCTCGGGGGAGCACCTCGGCAACTTCCCCCAGGCCCTCACCCACGCCGCTCTCGTCCAGGCCGCTCTGTCCCTGCGCTGCACCGCGCCGGCGGACCGGGGGTGACCCCGGGACCGGCGGCTCAAGGCTCCACCGACCCCTGGACGTGCTCGAACACCAGGCTGGTCTGGGTGGCGGCCACCGCCTGGTTGGAGGACAGGTGCTCCAGGACGAACTGGCGGATGTGGTCGGTGTCCCGGGCGGTGACGTGGATGAGGAAGTCGTCCGTGCCGGCCAGGAAGAAGAACTGGGAGACCTCCGGCACCGACTTGAGCCCCTCCCCGAACGCCGACATGAGGTGCCGGGCGCCGGGGCGCAGCCGCACGCTGATCAGCGCCTCGATGCTGCGTCCGATCGCCCGCGGCTCCACCTCCACGGTGAACCGGCGGATCACCCCGGTGCGTTGCAGGTTCTTCATCCGCGCCAGGCAGGTGGACGGAGCGACCCCGAGCGCCTCGCTGAGCGCCTGGTTGGTCATCCGGGCGTTCTCCCGCAGCAGCGCCAGCAGCCGCCGGTCCAGCTCGTCCAGCTCGGGGGCCGGGCGCAGATCCTGCGGTGAACGCCGCGTGTCGCGGGTCACATGCTCCATCATTCCTCCAGTTCTGCGGCGATTGCCGAAGGATCGTCGGAAAACCCCACGGACACAGCCGGAAACCGTAGTTTTGTTGTCACCCAGTCTACGGTTCCTGCGGAAGAAGGCCCTCGATGATCGTCTCCGTCCCCCGCGAAGTGAAGAACAACGAGCACCGCGTGGCGATCACCGCCTCCGGGGTCCACGAGCTGGTCGCCCACGGCCACCGCGTGCTCGTGGAGTCCGGCGCCGGCGTCGGCTCGGGCATTCCCGACGCGGACTACGCCGCGGCCGGGGCCGAGCTCGTGGCCGACGCCGACGAGCTGTGGGCCCGCGCCGACCTGGTGCTGAAGGTCAAGGAGCCCGTGGCCTCCGAGTACCACCGGTTCCGGCAGGGGCTGGTGCTGTTCACCTACCTGCACCTGGCCGCCGAGCCCGAGCTCACCGCGGCGCTGCTGGAGTCCGGGGTCACCGCCATCGCCTACGAGACCGTCCAGACCGCCGACCGGCGGCTGCCCCTGCTGGCCCCGATGAGCGAGGTCGCCGGCCGGCTGTCGGTGCAGGCCGGGGCCGCCGCCCTGACCGCTCCGGCCGGGGGGAAGGGCGTGCTGCTGGGCGGGGTGCCCGGCGTGCGCCCGGCCAAGGTCACCGTGATCGGCGCCGGGGTGGCCGGCACCAACGCCGCGGCGATGGCCGTGGGCCTGGGCGCGGAGGTCACCGTCCTGGACGTGAACGTGGACCGCCTGCGCGAGCTCGACGACCGCTACGCCGGGCGGGTGCGCACGGTCGCCTCCAACCGGCTCGAGATCGAGCGGTCGGTGACCGAGGCGGACCTCGTCATCGGCTCCGTGCTGATCCCGGGCGCCAAGGCCCCGAAGCTGGTCACCAACGCCATGGTCGCGGCCATGAAGCCGGGCAGCGTGCTGGTGGACATCGCCGTGGACCAGGGCGGGTGCTTCGAGGACAGCCGGCCGACCACCCACCAGGACCCGGTCTTCCGGGTGCACGACACCATCTTCTACTGCGTGGCGAACATGCCCGGGGCGGTGCCGAACACCTCGACCTACGCGCTGACCAACGTCACGCTGCGCTATGCCGTGGCCCTGGCCGACCAGGGCGTCACCGCGGCCCTGGACGCCGACCCGGCCCTGGCCGCCGGGCTGAACACCATGGCCGGCCACGTGACCCACCGCTCGGTGAGCGAGGCGCACGGCTTGGAGTTCACCGACCGCGCCGATCTCGTGCCCGCCGCCTGACGCCGGCGCGGGTCCACCGCGTCAGCAGGCGACCGGCACCGCCGATGCGGCCGTCCACTCCGGGTGGGCGCCCGGCAGCCGCAGCCGGGCGTCCGTCGCGGCGGCCCCGTCGGCGAGGTGGTGGGTGACGAGGACGACGACGCGGTCGGCCAGCCCCTGCCGCAGGTCGGCCAGCAGCGACCGCGCCGCGGGAGCGTCCAGGTGGGCCGTGGGCTCGTCGAGCAGGACCATGTCGGCGCGGGTGAGCAGGGCCCGGGCCACCGCCACGCGCTGGCGCTGCCCCCCGGACAGGTGCGCCCCGCCGGGGCCGACCCGGGTGCCGAGGCCCTCCGGCAGCTCCGCCAGGAAGGGGCCGAGGCCCACCCGCTCCAGGGCGGCCCGGAGCTCCGCGTCGGACGGCCGGTCCTCGCGGCCGCGGGCCAGCAGCAGGTTGCCGCGCAGGGTGGAGTCGAACAGGTGCGCCTCCTGCGGGCACCAGGCCACGCTGCGCCGCAGCCCGGCGGCGTCGAGCTCCCGGCTGTCGACGCCGTCGACGGACCACCGGCCCTCGGCCGCCGGGAGGTGGCCGAGCAGCGCGGCGAGCAGGGTCGACTTCCCCGCCCCGGAGGGCCCCTCGACCACGAGCCACTGCCCGCGCCGCACCGACGCCTCGAGCCCGCGGAACGCCGGGGCGGGCGCTCCGGGCCAGGCGACCGCGAGCCCGTGCAGGGCGAGGTCGTGGACGGGCACCGGCGCGGGGTCCGTCCCGTCCGGGAGGCCGGATCCGTCGCCGGCCGCCGCACGGGCCGCCTCGGTGAGCGGGCGGAGCTTGCGCAGGGACGCCGAGAGCGCCGGCCACTGCTGCACCGCGTCCACCGCCCCGAGCATCGGCTCGAGCAGCCCCAGGGGCAGCAGCACGAGGGCGGCGACCACGGGCCCGGCCAGGGCGCCCTCGCGCGCCGGGTCCGCGGTGGCCGCGAGCATCAGCACGGACGACACCGAGCAGGCCAGCACCGCCGTGGCGCTGCCCAGTCCCAGCGCCCAGGCGCTGCGGCGGGCGGCGCGCTCGGCGTCCCGCTCGAGGACCTCGAGCTCGGAGAGCATCGCCGCGGCGCGCCCGTTGGCCCGCAGCTCGTCGGCGGCGGCGACCATCGCGGCGAACCGGCGGAGCACCCCGGAGCGCAGCACGGTGGCGCCGCGGGCGGCGGAGCGGTCGGCCAGCAGCGCCAGGAGGGGCCCGACGAGCAGGCCGCCGACGAGCGCGACGGCCAGGGCCGGCAGCGCGCCGGGATGCAGGGCCGCGACCGCGATGCCCGCGCCGGCTGCGGTGCCGGCCCCGATCAACGGCGGCAGCACGACGCGGGGCACGAGGTCGCGCACCCGGTCGGCGGTGGCGACGAGGTGGTCCAGGGCCGCGCCGCCGGTCGCGAGGCTGCGGGAGGCCACCCCGCGCACGGCCAGTCCCGCCCAGACCCGGGCCCGCAGCTCGGTGGTCGAGGCGAGCACCGCGTCGTGGCCGACCAGCCGCTCGGCGTAGCGCAGCACGGCGCGGCCGATGCCGAAGAAGCGGACGCCGACGATGGCGACCATCAGGTACATGATCCCGGGCTGCTGGCTGGCGCGCACGATCAGCCAGCCCGAGAGCGTGGTCAGCCCGGCGGCGAACAGGGCCGCGGCGGTGCCCAGGGCCACCGCGCCGGCGGTCCGCCACGGGGCCGGGGCCAGGAACGCCGCCAGCTCCCGCAGCGCCTCGTACGGACCGTCGCCGGAGGCGACGGGCGGTGCCGTCCCCGGCGCGGGGAGCGCGCCGTCCGCACCGGACGGGACGGCGGTCTCCGGAGCCGGCGACAGGTCGGGGCCGCCCTCGGCGCGGGGCACGGCCGCGGCCCCCAGCAGGAGCTGCTGGTCCGCGAGCGCGGTCACCTCCGTCTCGTGGGAGGCCAGGACCACGGTGACCCGGCCGCGCAGCTCGTCGACGAGCGCCTCGACGCGGCGGGCGCCGGCGGGATCGAGGTGGGCGGTCGGCTCGTCCAGCAGCAGCAGCCGGGCGCCGGCGGCCACCCGGGCGAGGCCGCGGGCGAGGCCCAACCGGCGCAGCTCCCCCGGACTGAGCCGGTCCGGGTCCGCGCCGCAGAGCCGGGTCAGCCCCACCCGGGCGAGGGCGTCCCGGGCGGCGGTCTCGTCCTCGGTGTGCAGGAGCACCTCGTCCAGGACGGTCCCGGCCACGGTGTGCACGTGCTGGGGCACCCAGGCGACGGCGGCCGGGTCGACGCCCTCCACGCTGCCGGAGCCGGCCGGCACGGTGCCGGCGAGCACGCCGAGCAGCGTGGACTTCCCGCTGCCGCTGGGTCCCTCCACGCTGAGCACCGACCCGCCGGGGAGCTCGACGTCGACCCCGGACAGGGCGGGGACGGGACGGCCGGGGTGGTGCACGCTGAGCCCACAGATCCGGAGGGCCGGCGGGCCGGACGGGGCGGGCCCTGCCCGGCGGACGTCCGCGGGCACCGGCTCCGCGACGATCTCGTCCGCGCGGCGCAGGGCGGCCCGCCCGTCCTGGGAGGCGTGGAAGGCGGCGCCGAGGTCCCGGAAGGGCGCGAAGCACTCGGGGGCGAGCAGCAGCGCGACGAGCCCGGTCAGCAGGTCCAGGTCCCCGTGCACCAGCCGGACCCCCACGAAGACGGCGACGACGGCGACCGAGAGGGTGGAGATCAGCTCGAGCACGAGCGAGGAGAGGAAGGCGGTGCGCAGGGTGACCAGGGTGGTCTCCCGGTGCCGTTCGGAGACCTCCCGCAGGGCGGCGGCCTGCTCCTGCACCCGGCCGAGGCCTACGAGCACGGGCAGGCCCCGGGCGAGCTCCACGAGGTGGTGGGAGAGCCGCTGCAGCACGGCGGAGGACTCGTCGACCCGGTCCTGGGTGTGCAGGCCGACCAGGGCCATGAACAGCGGCACCAGGGGCACGGTGAGCACCACGATCAGCGCGCTCACCCAGTCGGCGGACAGGATGCGCAGCCCCACCAGCAGCGGCACGGTGGCGGCCGTGACCGCCGCGGGCAGCACGCGCGCGTAGTAGTCGTCCAGCGCGTCGAGCCCCACCGTCCCGACGACGGTGGTGGCACCGACGTCGTGGCCGCCGCCGGCGAGGACCCGGCGGGCGAGCTCCCGGCGCAGGCCGCGCTTGGCCTCGCCCGCGGCGCGGACGGCGACGTACTGACCCGCCCACGTGGTCGCGGCCCGCAGCAGCCCGGCGCCGACGCCGAGCGCGAGGGCGCGCCGCCAGGCGTCGGGGCTGTCCGCCAGCACCCCGACGACGCCGCGGGCCACCGCCTCGGCCAGCAGCACCAGGGCCAGCGCCTTGAGGGCCGCCAGGACCCCGAGGGCGAGCACGGCCGCGGCCCCGCCCGGGCCCAGAGGAGGTCGTCTCATGCCGGGCCCGCGTCCTCGGGGCCGCCGGCCCGCCGGTGACCCCCGGACGTGCTGCCGGGCGACACGGCGCCGGCCGCGGGGGCCACGGCCGCCCGCACCGCGTGGGCCGCGGGCAGGTGGTCGGTGGTCAGGCGGCGGCGGAAGACCCAGTAGCTCCAGCCCTGGTAGAGCAGCACGAGGGGCAGGCCGAGACCGGCCACCACGGTCAGCACCCCCAGCGTGTAGTCGCTGTTGGAGGCGTTGGCGACCGTCAGGTGCCAGGCCGGATCCAGCGTGGAGGGCAGCACCACGGGGTAGACGTTGGCGAAGATCGAGGCGACGCCGAGGACGAGCACGCCCGACGTGCCGGCGAAGGCCCGCACCTCGCGGCCCAGGCGGGCGCTGGCCCAGCCGAAGAGGCCCGCCACGACGGCACCCCCCAGGAGCAGCCAGGTCCAGGACCTGCCGGTGAGCAGCTGCACCGCCACCACCCAGCCGGCGAGCGGGAGCAGCGCGGGCAGCCCGAAGCGCACCAGCAGGCGGCGGGCGCGCAGCCGCACCGGCCCCTCGGTCTTCAGCCCGAGGAAGGCCGCGGCGTGCACCAGGCAGAAGCCCACCGCGGCGAGGCCGCCGAGCAGCGCGTAGGGGGTGAACCAGGCGAAGGCGCCGCCCACGCGGTCGCCGTTGGCGTCGATCGGCAGGCCCGTGGTGGTCAGGGCCAGGGCGGCGCCGAGGCCGAAGGCGGCCAGGAAGGAGCCGGTGCCCAGGCCCCGGTCGGCCCACCGCCGCCACCGGTCGCTGTGTCCCTTGCCGCGGTACTCGATCGACACCGCCCGGAAGATCAGGCCCACGAGCACGAACACCAGCGGGAGGTACAGGGCGGAGAAGAGCGAGGCGTACCAGAGCGGGAAGGCCGCGAAGAGCCCGGCCGCCGCGGTGATCAGCCACACCTCGTTGCCGTCCCAGACCGGGCCGATCGTGTTGAGCATCTGGCGGCGCTCGCGCTCGTCCCGGGTGCTGGTGAGCATGAGCATGCCCACGCCGAGGTCGAAGCCGTCGAGGAGCAGGAACCCGGTCCACAGCACGGCGATGGCGATGAACCAGAGGGTGGGGAGGAAGTCCATGTCGGCAGGCTTTCTGCGCCGGTCGGGCGGGCGCGTCAGGGTCGAGGTGGCCGGGTCGGTGCGGCGAAGTCGGTGCGGCCGGGCGCCGGGGTCAGTAGGCGAAGGCGAGCACGTCGTCGCCCCGGCCGTGGGCGCCGTCGTGGCCCGCACCGTGGTCGTCGTGGTCGTCGTGCGCCAGCTCCGGCATCGCGGAGGCGACCCCGCCGCGCACGTAGCGGACCAGGAGCATGACCTCCACCACGAGCAGCGCGGCGTAGATCAGTCCCAGCACGGCCAGCGAGAAGATCACCTCCTGCCCGCTGATCCCCGGGGAGACGGCCGCGGCGGTGTACATGTAGACCCCGTCCACGCCGCTGGGGTTGGGGTTGGGCGCCACCACGAAGGGCTGCCGGCCCATCTCCGTGAACACCCACCCGGCGATGTTGGCGCCGAACGGCGCGAGGATGGAGGCCACGGCGACCCACATCATCGGCTTGGAGGCGGGGACGGTGCCCTTCCGGGTGATCCACAGCGTCAGGGCGGCGAAGGCGGCCGCCAGGACCCCGAAGCCGATCATCAGGCGGAAGCCCCAGTAGGTGACCTCCATCAGCGGCAGGTAGTCGATCTCCTGCCCGGCGCGCTCCCCGTACACGGGGTCGTCCGGCAGGTGGGTGCCGTAGGCGGCCTCGTACTCCGGGATCAGGGTGTTGACGCCCTTGACCTCGGTGTCGAAGTCCCCGTGGGCCAGGAAGGACAGCAGCCCGGGGATCTCCACGACGTTGACCACCTCGTCGCAGTCCTGGCCGCCGAGCGGGCCGACCGCCAGCACGGAGAAGCTCGTGCCGTCGTGGCAGGCGGCCTCGGCGGCGGCCATCTTCAGCGGCTGCTGCTCGAACATCAGCTTGCCCTGGACGTCACCGCTCGCGGCCACGGCCCCGAAGCCGAGCACGGCCACGACCGCCCCGATCCGCAGGCTGGACAGCCACACGCCGTGGTCGGTGCGGTCCCGTCCGGGGACGTCGGCCCGCTCCCCCACCACCACGGCGCCGCGCTCGTCCACCGTGTCGATGCCGTCCCGGCGGCGCTGCCACAGCTGGTACCAGGCGATGCCCACCAGGAAGGCGGCACCCACGGCCACGGCGCCGGCGAGGGTGTGCGCGTAGGCCACCAGGGCCGTGTTGTTGGTCAGCACCGCCCAGACGTCGTTCATCACCGGGCGGCCGTCGACCATCTCCACCCCCACCGGGTGCTGCATCCAGGAGTTGGCCACGATGATGAAGAACGCCGAGACCACGGAGCCGAGCACCGCCGTCCACAGGGTGGCGAGGTGCACCTTCTGCGGCAGCCGGTCCCAGCCGAAGATCCACAGGCCCAGGAAGGTGGACTCGAAGAAGAACGCGAGCAACCCCTCCATCGCCAGCGGGGCGCCGAAGACGTCGCCCACGAACCGGGAGTACTCGCTCCAGGCCATGCCGAACTGGAACTCCTGCACCAGCCCGGTGGCCACGCCCATGATGAAGTTGATCAGGTAGAGCTTGCCCCAGAACCGGGTCATCCGCAGCCAGCGATCATTGCCGGTGCGCACCCACATCGTCTGCATGAGCGCCACCAGCAGCCCGAGCCCGAGCGTGAGCGGGACCATCACGAAGTGGTAGACGGTGGTGATCCCGAACTGCCAGCGGGCGATCTCCAGAGGATCCATCGGCTGCTTCCCCCAACTTTTCTACACGGCGTAGAACTACTTCTACACACTGTAGAACACCCGGCGGTCCGCGCTACAATCGGGCAGTGGCACGAAACGACCCCCAGCGCGCAGCCCCCCTCGGCGAGCTCGAGCGATCCATCATGGAGATCCTCTGGCAGGCCGCCGACCCCCTGTCCGCCTACGACCTGCAGGACCGGCTGCCCGACTCCGAGGACGGCGCCCGCCCGCGCGCGGCCACCACCGTGCTCACCGTCCTCTCCCGGCTCGAGCGCAAGGGCTTCGTCCGGCGCGACCGCGCCTTCCGGCCGCACCGGTACCGCGCCGCGGCCTCGCGCGAGGAGCACATGGCCAACCTCATGCACGAGGTGCTCGGCTCCTCGGACGACCGCACCGCCGTCCTCGAGCGCTTCGTCGGGCAGGTCAGCCCCGAGGAGGCCCAGACCCTGCGCCGGCTGCTCGGCGGCACCTGACCGCGTGGTCGCCACCTCGCTGGTGCTCGCGGCGCTCGCCGTCGCCCTGGCCTGGCCCGTCCCGGTCCTGCTGGCCCGGGCGCGGTGGCCCGCCCGCGCGCCCGCCACGGCCCTGGTGCTGTGGCAGGCGATCGCCCTGGCCGGCGGGCTGTCGATGCTCGGCGCCCTCGTCACGTTCGGACTGGCCCCGTTCGGCCCGGACCTGGTGAGCAGCGGGATCAGCCTCTCCGCACAGTTCCAGGGCCACGACCTCGGACGGGCCTTCGGGCCGCTCCAGGTCCTCGCCCTCGCGGGCGCGCTGCTGCTGGGCGGGCACCTGCTGCTGAACCTGCTCGTCACCGTGGTGCGGGCCGAGCGCGAACGCCGCCGCCACGCCCAGCTGGTCCTGCTGCTCAGCACGCCCCTGCCGGACGCGCCGGGCACCCGGCTGCTCGACGACCCGGCCCCGGTGGCCTACTGCCTCCCGGGGGCGTTCACCACGCTGACCGTGCTCTCCGTGGGACTGGTGTCGCTGCTGGAGGAGGACGAGCTCGCCGCCGTCGTCGAGCACGAGCGGGCCCACGCGGACCAGCGCCACGACATCGTGCTCGTCCTCTTCCGCGCCTGGAAGGCCTCGCTGCCGTGGTTCCCGATCGCCCGTCGCGCCCAGCGCGAGGTCGGGCTGCTCGTGGAGATGCTCGCGGACGACCACGCACGGCGCACCGTCGACGACGACGTGCTGGCGCGGGCCATCGCCCTGGTCAGCGCCGGCGGGCCGGGGCTGGCGTTCCACGCTGCGGGAGCCGATGATCCGGTGCGCCCCTCCGGCGCCGCCCCGGGACGGACGCTGGCCGACGAGGCCCGGGACCGGATCCTGCGCCTGGCGGTGCCCCCGCTGCCGCCCGGGCGGACCGCGGCGGTGATCGGGGCGGCCACCGCCCTCGTGGTCGTCCCCACGCTCCTGCTGCTGGGGCCCGGCCTCGGCCGGCTGCTCGTCTGAGCCGCGGGCCGGCGGCGGCCCTACGATGGGCGGAACCCATCCGAGCACCGCACCGGCGAGGAGCCCCATGGACCGCATTCCTGAAGCCGTCGACACCCCGGACGTCCTGATCGACCGGGAGGTGCTCGGCCGCAACATCGATCGGATGGCCGCGGCCGTGCGCGCGAGAGGGCTGGCCCTGCGCCCGCACGCCAAGACGCACAAGATCCCTCAGATCGCCGCGCTGCAGCTGGCCGCGGGCGCGGTGGGCCTGACCGTGGCCACGATCGGGGAGGCAGAGGTCTTCGCCGCGCACGGGGCGCAGGACCTGTTCCTCGCCTATCCGCTGTGGGTGGGGCCGCGGCAGGCGGAGCGCCTGCGCCGGCTGAGCGCCGCGGCGCGGCTCAGCGCCGGTGTGGACTCCGCGGAGGCCGCCGCGGCCATGGGCGCGCAGCTCGGGGACGCGGCCGGGGACGTCGCCGTGCTGGTGGAGATCGACAGCGGCCACCACCGCAGCGGGGTCCACCCGGACGCCGCCGCGGACGTGGCCCGCGCGGCGGTCCGGGCCGGGTTGCGCGTGGAGGGGGTCTTCACCTTCCCGGGCCACAGCTACGCCCCGGGCATGCCGGCCGAGGCCGCCGCCCAGGAGCAGCAGGCCCTGGAGCGGGCCGCGGAGCGGCTGCGGGACGCCGGGATCGAGGTGCTGCGCCGCAGCGGCGGCTCCACGCCCTCGGCGCTGCTGACCGACAGCTCCGCCGCGACCGAGGTCCGCCCGGGCGTCTACGTCTTCGGCGACGCCCAGCAGCTGGAGCTGGGCCGGTGCGCCTGGGAGGACGTGGCCCTCACCGTGGCCTCCACCGTGGTCAGCCGGCACGAGGGCGGCCACGGGGTCCCGCGGCGGATCGTGCTGGACGCCGGCAGCAAGGTCCTGGGCACCGACCGGCCCGCCTGGGCCACCGGCCACGGGCGGCTGCTCGACCACCCGGACGCGCGGATCACCGCGCTGTCCGAGCACCACGCCACGGTCGTGTGGCCGGAGGACTCCCCGCTGCCCGCTCTCGGGGAGCGGCTGCGGGTGGTCCCCAACCACGTGTGCATCACGATGAACCTCGTCGACGACGTGGCGGTGGTGCGTGACGGCGTGCTCCTGGAGCGCTGGACGGTGGCCGCGCGCGGCCGCAACTCCTGAAGCGGCCCGTTCCGCACCCCGCGCCGACCGCCCGGTGCCCCGGGGCCGGGCGCTCAGCGCGGCGGCGGCGGGGGTACCGGGGCGCCCTTCGGCGGAGCGATCTTGGGGTGCGCGGCAGAAGGGCCCGAGGCGGCCGCCGCGGTCTCCCGCTCGCCCGGAGAGCCCGCAGCGCCCGGCCAGGCCCGGCCTGCCGCCGGGTCCCACCCGGTGTCGACCAGCCGGCGCTGCACCAGGACGGCCAGCCCCAGCACCGCGAGGCCGATCAGCAGGATCACCACGATGCCCCCCACGGAGCCGATCTTGGCCGCGGAGCCGACGGCGATCCCGAACCAGCCGAAGTCGGCGTCGCCGAAGGTGGTGTTCTCGGAGCCGAAGGCGCCCAGGACGGAGAGCAGGAACGCGGGCAGGAACGTGATGAGCAGGCCGTTGACGAAGCCGCCGGCGAGCGCCCCGCGGCGTCCGCCGGTCGCGTTGCCGTAGACGCCGGCCGCGCCGCCGGTGAAGAAGTGCGGGACGAGCCCCGGCAGGATCAGGGCGATGCCGATGGCGGGGTTGAGCCACACGGAGAGCACGAACAAACCGATCAGGCCCCCCACGAAGCTGGAGATGAAGCCCAGCAGCACGGCGTTCTGCGCGTAGGGGAAGACGATCGGCGCGTCCAGGGCCGGGATGGCCCCGGGGACCACCTTGGCCGCGATGCCCTGGAACGCCGGGACCAGCTCGCCCAGGATGGTGCGCACGCCGAAGAGGATCACGGCCACCGCCACGCCGAACTGCAGCCCCTGGGTGATCGACATCATGATGTAGTTGCCCACGCCGGTGGCGCCGCCCTCGAACGCGGTGAAGGCCTCCTCGGAGCCCGCCCGGACCAGGAAGAGCACGGCGAGGACCACGTACATCATGGCCATGGACAGCGCGGTGGCGACCATGGAGTCGCGCAGGAAGCGCAGTCCTTCCGGCAGCTTCGCGTCCTCCGTGGAGCGGCTGTTCCTGCCCACCACCTGTCCCACCGCCCCGGCGGCGATGTATCCGGCGGTGCCGAAGTGGCCCATGGCCACGCTGTCGTCGCCGGTGATCCGGCGGGTCCACGGGTGGACGAAGGCCGGCAGGGACACCATGAGGATGCCCAGGAGCAGAGCGCCCAGGGACACGGTCACCCAGGCGTCGTAGCCGGCCGTGGCCAGGATGATGGTCAGCATCGTGGCCATGAACAGGACGTGGTGCCCCGTGAGGAAGACGTAGCGCAGCGGGGTGAACCGGGCGAGCAGGAGGCTGACGGCGAAGCCGAGGATCATCAGCCACGCCACCTGGGCCCCGTACTCGGCCTGGGCGATCCCGGCGATGGCCTCGTTGGTGGGGATGACGCCCTGGGCACCGGTGGCGCCGAGGATCATGGCGCCCAGGGGCTCCAGGGAGGCGACGACGAGGGTGGCGCCGGCGCCGATGAGCAGGAAGCCGAGCGTGGCCTTGATGGCCCCGCCGATGACCTGGCCGGTGCTCTTGCGCAGGGCCACCAGGCCCACCGCGGTGATGATGCCGATGAGGAAGGCGGGGACGGCCAGGATCTCGCTGACCAGGAACTCGGGAATACTGACGAGCCAGTTCATTGCGGGCCTGCTTTCAGACGTCGTAGAGGTCGCGCATGGCGGCGTCGAGCTCGGTGGTGCTGGTGAAGTTCTCGATCACCCTCACGGGCACGCCCACGTCCCCCAGGGCGCGGGCGATCTCCCCGGAGGTGAGAATGAAGTCCGCCTCCTTGGCCTTGCCGCGGGCCGAGATGGTGTCGGTGGCCTCGACCGTGAGGTAGGGGCTCCAGCCCCAGCGGTCGAGCACCTGCTCCAGGGTGTTCTTCAGGAACAGGCTCGTGCCGAGCCCGTTGCCGCAGACGGTGAGGATCTTGTGGCGGCTCTCCGTGACCGCCCCCGTCGTCGTGCCCGACGTCTCCACGGACGCAGGTGCCGCCGTCGCGGGCGCCGATCCGGTCGCCGCAGGCGCCGGGGCGTCCTGTCCGAGCAGGGCGAGCACCTCCTCGGGTGTCGCCGCCCGGTCCAGGGCCGTCCGGGTCTCCGGCGCAGCCAGCAGGGTGGCCAGCTGCCGCATGGCCTGCAGGTGCTCCTTGCGGTCCGTCGCCGAGAGGGCGACGACCAGGCTCACGGGGTCGTTGGAGGCGTGCCCGAACTCGACGGGGTGGGCCAGCCGGACCCAGGACATCGCCGTGCGGTGCACGGCCTCCGAGGGCCGGGCGTGGGCGAAGGCGAACCCGGGGGCGACGACGATGTACGGGCCGTTCTCCTCGACGCTGGTGATCATGGCCCGGGTGTACTCGGCGCTGATGGCGCCCTGTCGCTCGAGGAGCCCGCCGGCGCACCTGATGGCGGCACGCCAGTCGTCCACCGGTTCGTCGAGGCGGATGGAGGCGAGATGGAGCAGACGACTGATGTCAGACATGTCACCATCCTAGGCCGGAGCGCCACCGGTGCCGGCGGCGCGGGCGCGGAGCGGGCCGTCGGTGGCTCGGGCCCCCGAGCTCAGTCCAGCTCGACGACGGTGACCGGCAGCGGCAGGGACTGCGCGTCGAAGGCGATCTGCTCGGAGAAGGGGTTGCCGTCCTCGTCGCGGCCCACGCACAGGGCGAGCACCGTCGCGGGATCGGGTCCGACCATCAGGGTCCAGTGCTGACCGTTCGCGTCCACGGCGTGGGCCTGGTGGTCCAGGTCCACGCCGCCCTCCAGGTCGGCGAAGCGGGCCCGGTAGTCCTCCAGCTCCTCGGGGGTCTGCAGCACCCCGGCGGAGACCACCGCCTCCTCGTCGCCGGTGACGGCCGGGGCCACGGGATAGGCGATGCGGAACGGCGGCTCGAGCACCTCCAGCAGCTCCCGGGCCGGGCTGGCGTCGTCGCCGCGCAGCCAGAGCCGGCCGGTCCCGTCGACGAAGCCGGCGTACTCCTCGTCGTTGGGGTAGAAGCACAGGAAGCCCGAGCCGGGGATCCGCGCGGCCAGCCCGGCGAGGTCCTCGGCGCGGTCCACGGCGAGGAATCGGGTGAGGGGCTCCAGCGGCAGGGGTTCCACGGGTGTTGTCTCCTTGGCGTTCGGCGGGCGGCGGGACGACCGTGTGCTGGCCGTTCCCGGACGCCCTACGCTACGCCGCCGGGGACCGGTCGTGGACCGGGCCCGCGCGGACCGCCGCCGCCCTACGCGCAGTCCAGCGCGGTGCGCAGCGCCTCGAGGTTGTTCCGCATGACCTGCTGGTAGTCGGCGTTCTCGTCGGCCTGGGCCTCCACCGGGTCCAGCACGGCGGTCTCCACCCCGTGCTCGGCCGCCAGGGTCTCGGCGACCTTCGGGTTGACCAGGGACTCCGAGAACACCGTGGTGACGCCCTCGGCCTCGACGATCTCGCCGATCTCGGCCAGCCGGGCCGGGGAGGGCTCGGTCTCGGGGTCGAGCCCGGCGATGCCCACCTGCTCGAGGCCGTACTTGTCCGCCAGGTACCCGTAGGCCTCGTGGGCGACCACGATGGTGTCCCGCTCGCAGGTGGCCAGTCCCTCGGTGAACTCCTCGTCCAGGGCGGTCAGCTCCGTGGTCAGCTGCTCGGCGTTGGACTCGTAGGTGGCGGCGTTGTCCGGGTCCACCTCGGCCAGCTCGTGGGAGACCTCCGTGGCGACCGCGGCGAGTCGCTCGGGGTCCAGCCAGAAGTGCGGGTCCTCCCCGCCGTGGTCGTGGCCGTCCTCACCGGCCGCCTCGGCGGGCTCCTCCCCGCTGTGGGCTTCGGCACTGTGGGACTC
The DNA here is from genome assembly GCF_009735315.1 of Kocuria sediminis. Lineage (NCBI taxonomy): Bacteria > Bacillati > Actinomycetota > Actinomycetes > Micrococcales > Micrococcaceae > Kocuria > Kocuria sediminis. Next base: position 240,923 of record NZ_WOGU01000005.1, on the reverse strand, counting down.
GTCCGCGGCCGCGTGCTCCTCCGCCGAGTGGGCCTCCTCGCCCTCCACTCCTGCGTGCGCGGCGTCGAGGGCGTGCTCGGGGGCCGCCTGGGCCACGGCGTCGTCGACCGCCGGCTGGAACCCGGAGAGGTAGACCACCGCGTCCGCGGTGCGCAGCCCGTCGACCGCTGCGGGGGACAGCTCCAGGTCGTGCGGCTCGGCCCCGGCCGGAGTGAGCGACTCCACCTCCACGAGGTCCCCGCCGACGCGCTCGGTGACGTACTGCAGCGGGTAGAAGGACGCCTGCACGGTCAGCGCCTCCCCCGATCCACCGCCGGCGGTGGCCGCCGACGGGTCGGTGGAGTCCGCGGCGCAGGAGGAGAGGGCGAGAGCGGCGGCCAGGGAGAGGGGAGCAACGAGAGCGCGACGAGGGGTCATGAGAACGATTCTCGTGAAAAGTGAGAACCGTTGTCAATCCAGGGTCGCCGCCGAGGAGCTCAGGACACGGCCGACCGGCAGGCCCCGCAGATCCCGTGGAGCTCGATCGCGTGCGCGACGTCGGTGAAGCCGTGCCGGCGGGCGGCCTGGGCGGCCCACCGTTCCACCGCCGTCTCGGCCACCTCCACGGTGTGCCCGCAGCGGCGGCACACCAGGTGGTGGTGGTGCTCGGTGCGGGCGCACCGGCGGTAGCGCATCTCTCCGCCCGGGGCGGCGAGGGCGTCCACCTCCCCGGCCTCGGCCAGGGCACTGAGGTTGCGGTAGACGGTGGCGAGGGAGACCGGTTCCCCCTGCTCCGCCAGCATGGCGTGGAGCTGCTGGGCGGAGCGGAACTCGGAGGTCCGCTCCAGCAGCTCGGTCAGGGCGGAGCGCTGCCGTGTGGTCCGGGACATGGTCATGCTCCTCGCAGCTGGAGGTCGTCCTCGACGCCGTGGATCTCCTCCGCGCCGTGGGGCCCGCCGTGGGGCCGCACGCGCACCAGGAGGGGGCGGACGAGCAGGGCGAGCACGTAGCAGCCGATGGCCAGGACCACGATCATGGCGCCCGGGGACAGGGGCTGGAAGTAGGTGATGGACAGGCCCGTCACGCACACCGCGGCCCCCACGGCCATGGCCGTGCCCATGGTCCCGGCGAAGGAGCGGGTGAGCAGCTGGGCGACGGCGACCGGGACGATCATCACCGCCGAGACCAGGAGGACGCCGACCACGCGCATCGACACGGACACGGTGAGGGCGGCCATGACGGCCACCAGGATGTTCAGCGCCCGGACGGGCAGCCCGGTGGCGAGGGCGAACTCCTCGTCGTGGCACAGGGAGAACAGGGCCGGGCGCAGGCCGAGCCCGACGCCGAGGACCACCGCGGCCAGTCCGGCGGTGAGCCAGACGTCCGTGGTGGTGACGGTGGCGATGGAGCCGAAGAGGTAGCCGGTGAGGTTGGCCGACGTCCCGCCGGCCAGCCCGATCAGCAGCACCCCGCCGGCGATGCCGCCGTAGAACAGCAGGGCCAGCGCGACGTCGCCGCTGGTGCGTCCCCGGGTGCGCATGACCTCGATGAGCACCGCGCCCACGACGGCGGCGACCACCGCGCCGGGCACGGCCAGGGCGTCGTGCGCGGTGAGCCCGGCCGCGGAGCCCGCCAGCCAGCCCATGGCCACCCCGGTCAGGGCCACGTGGCCGATGCCGTCCCCGAGCAGGGCCAGGCGCCGCTGCACGAGGTAGGTGCCGATCACCGGCGCGGACACCCCGACCAGGACGGCGATCAGCAGACCGCGCTGCATCAGCGGACTGGCCAGCATGGCGGTGAGGGTCTCGATCATGGTCACTGCGGCTTTCCGTGGAAATCGGGAGCGGAGGGAACGGCGGCGGGCACGTCCCCGTGCAGGTGCAGGTGCTCGTGGTCGGGGGCGTCGTGGCCCGGGGCCGGCTGCGGGGGGCTGCCGTCGTGGACGACGTGCCCGTGGCGCAGCACCACGGCGCGGTCCAGCAGCGGGGCCAGCCCGCCCAGCTCGTGCAGCACGACGAGCAGCGTGGTGCCCTCGGCCCGCAGCTGCGCCAGGATGCGGGCCAGGGCCTCCCGGGAGACCTGGTCCACCCCGGACAGCGGCTCGTCCAGCAGCAGCAGCCGCGGGCGCCGCACCAGCGCCCGGGCGATCAGCACCCGCTGCTGCTGGCCGCCGGAGAAGATCGCCACGCTCTCGCCGGCCCGGTCGGCCAGGCCGACCTGCTCGAGCGCGTCGAGGCAGGCGCGCCGGGCGCCGGCACCCGGGCGCAGCCGCCGGTGGCCGGTCAGCCCGGCGGACACGACCTCCAGCGCCGTGGCCGGCACCCCGGCGCCGACGCCGACGCGCTGGGGGACGTAGCCGATGCTCGACCACGGCACGCTCCGGCGGACGGTGACGTCGGCGCCGAACAGCCGGGCCTCCCCGGATGCGACGGGCACGATGCCGAGCAGGGCCTTGAGCAGCGTCGACTTGCCGGAGCCGTTGCCGCCCATCAGAGCCACGGCCTCGCCGTCGGCCACGGACAGGTCCACCCCGCGCAGCACGGGGGTGGCGCCGAACGCCACGGTGAGTCCCTCCGTGCGGATCGCCGGACCGGCCCCCGGAGCCGGGGTCGCCGGCGTGGATCGCAGTTTCATGAGACCCATTCTCAAGAAAATGAGAACGATGGTCAATTCGCCGACGGCCGGCAGCCGTTCTTTCTTTGAGAATGGTTCTTATGTAGAGTGGCGGGCATGCACCTCGTCATGGTCAGTTCCCTGGACGCCCTCAGCCGCGGGCGGGCCTGCGCGTCCCTCGCGGAGGCCCTCCCCCGCGCCGTCGTGGTGCTGCAGGACCTGCTCGACGACGGCACGGTGGTCCGCCGGACGCTCCGGCCGGGCTTCGCCGCCCAGCGGGAGACGACTCCGCTGGAGCACGGCTGCCCCAGCTGCGCCGTCCGCCTCGACCTCGTCCCGGCCCTCGCCCGCCTGCAGGAGGCCGGGGCGGAGCGCGTGGTCGTGGGCCTGTCGCCGGGAGTGCCGACCTCCACGGCGACCCGCGCCCTGCAGCACCTGCTGGACCGGCCGCCGGCCGTGGAGTCGGCGGTGCTCGCCTGCTCCCCCGCCGCGGTGGAGGACCGCATCTGGGACGGGCAGTCCCTCGCCGAGGCCGGCTGCACCGCCGTGGACGGGGACGAGCGGACCTGCGGGGAGTTCCTCGTCGAGGAGCTGGCCTTCGCCGACACGGTGCTGCTGGCCGATCCCGAGCTGGTGCCCGTCGACGCCGAGCAGCGCGCCCGCGGTGTCCAGCTGCTGCGGGAGCTGGCCCGGCACGCGGACGTCGTCGAGCACGGCGCGGAGATCCGCCCGGGACGCCACCGTCCCGCCGAGGCCCTGCACCGCGTCGCCTCCGGGTGCCTGGAACCTCCCCGGGGCACGCCGTCCTCCCCGTTCACCACCGTGGTGCACCGGGTGGAGCGCCCGCTGCACCCGGAGCGCTTCCGGCACGCGCTCTCCGCGCTGGCAGCGGGCTGCTGCTGGCTGCGCGGGCACGTCTGCCTGGCGGTGGCCCCGGAGCACCGCATCCTCGTCCAGGGCGTCGGCCCGCGGGTGTGGCTGGAGAACGCCGGGCCGTGGCCGGCGGCGCCCCGCCTCGAGCTCCGCGACCCGCACGGGACCGCCGAGGCTGCCGGCGCGGACGCGGTGCCGGCCGCTCCCGGGGAGCACGCCACGGTGCTGGCCGCCACGGGCGCCGATCTGGACGCGGCCGAGCTGACCGGGCTGCCCGCCGCGTGCCAGCTGACGGAGGAGGAGCTGCGGGCCGGGATCACCGGGCTGACCGACCCGTTCGGCATCAGCTCGCCCCACTGAACCCGGGTGGTCCGCACCGGACTCCGCCACCAGCACGACGACCAGCACGACAATCAGGAGGACGACATGAAAGTACGCAACTCGCTGCGCGCCCTGAAGAAGGTCCCCGGCGCCCAGGTGGTCCGCCGCCGCGGCCGCACCTTCGTCATCAACAAGAAGAACCCCCGGATGAAGGCCCGCCAGGGCTGAGCCCGGACGACGACGGACGGCCGCTGCCGGACCCCGGTCCGGCAGCGGCCGTTCGCGCATTCTCGAGATGAGCCCACGGCGCCCAGCCCTCGGGCGAGACCGGCCCCGGCCGCCCGGACGCCGGCACCGCCGGGCGAGCACGTCATCAGGTCTGCAGCTGCCGCGCCCGCTCGGCAGCGCCCGCACTCCCTGCGGACCCCGTGGACTCCGGGCCGGGACCGGGCACGGGGGCCACGGCGGCATGCCCCGGTCCGGGACGGGAGACCCGCCGCGCCCTCTCCGCGCTGGAGAGCGAGACGGCCAGGACGGAGGCCAGCACCAGCGCCCCGGCGGGACCGAGCACGGTCCACGGGGCGCGCTCGACGTAGCCGATGCCCTCGGCCAGCAGCAGCCCCCACTCCGGGGCCGGCGGCTGCTGCCCCAGACCCAGGAAGCCGAGCGCGGCGATGGCCAGGGCGGTGCCGGGCAGGCGCAGGACCGCGTGCCGGGCCACCTCGGGCAGCAGGGTGGGCAGGACCGTGCCGGCCAGGATGCGCGCGCGCCCCGCGCCCAGCAGGGGCAGCACCCGCACGTAGGGGCGGGCCGAGATCTCGGCCACCAGGGCGGCGGTGTGGGCGGCCAGCGGCGCCCAGCTCACCAGCGCGACGGCCACGGCGGCCCCGGCCGCCGAGGGCCCGGCCACCGCGACGACGAGGATGCCGGCGATGATCGGGGGCGCCGCGTTGGTGACCTCCACCGGGCCGGTGGACCACACCCCGGCCATCCCGACGAGCAGCCCGGTCAACAGGCACGCGGCGACCACGGCCAGGGCCAGGCCGAGAGTGTCCAGCGCGCCGTGGCCCACCCGGGCCAGCACGTCCCGGCCGGCGGCGTCCGCCCCCAGCGGCAGCGCCCAGGACGGCGCCTCGAGCCGGGCGTGGGCGGAGGTGTAGGGGTCCCGGAGCAGCCCGGCCACGATCACAGCGAGCAGCGCGCCTGCGGAGACCGCCGGCACCACCCACCACGACCGGCGCGGAGCCGGCGGGGGGCCGGGGACGGGCAGGTCCCCGGAGCGGGCGGCCGGCCCGAGCAGGGACCGGCGGACGAGGGCGGCCAGGGCCCCCAGGGCCGCCGCGAGGACGAGCAGCAGGAGCACCCCGGCCTGCAGGGCCGGGATGTCCTGGGCCGCGGCGGCCCCCAGCAGGGACCGGCCCAGGCCGGGGATCGCGAAGACCTCCTCGACCGCCACGGCCCCGCCCGTGAGCCCGACGACGACCAGCGCGACCTGCCCGATCACTCCGGGCAGCGCCCGGTGCAGGACGGCGCGGGCGATCCGGGCCCGGGAGTGCCCGGCCACCGCCCAGGTGTGCACCCAGCGCTCGGTGAACGCCCCGGCGAGCGCGGTGCTGAGCAGCCGCCCGATCAGCCCGCCCGCGGGCAGCCCGAGGGCCAGGGCCGGCAGCACCACGTGCTGCGGGCCGCGCCACCCGTAGGGCGGCAGCCAGCCCCACCACACCGCCACGACGATCAGCAGGACGGCTGCCAGGAGGAACTCCGGCAGCGCGGTCAGCGCGGCGGCCGCGGCCCCGGCCCCGCGGGCGGGGCGCCCGGCCAGCCCGACGCGGACGGTGGGGACGCAGGTCAGGGCGGCCACGAGCAGGGCCACGGCCAGGGCCGCACCCATCAGGGTGACGGACACCCCCAGGGCCTCCAGCACACCGGGCAGGACCGGCCGGCCGCTGATCCAGGAGGTGCCGAAGTCCCCGGTGAGGACCCCGGACGCCCAGTCGGCGAAGACCGCGGCCGGACCGCGGTCGAGGCCCAGCTCGGTCCGGATCTGGGCCAGCACCTCGGGGGTGGCCTCCCGGTCGGCGTAGCGGGCGCGCAGGACCGTGTACTCCGGGCTGTTGCCCGACAGCCACGGCAGGGCGCCGATCAGCACGACGACGGCGGTGAAGGCCACGACCCGCGAGACGAGGGCCGCCGCCCCTCCCCGGACCCTCACTCGGCGACGCTGGTCTGGGCGGTGATCAGCTCGCGCTCGCGGGGGTCGCGGGCCGCGCCCGCCACGCCGTCCTGCTCGCCCTGGATGACGCGCTCGTGGAGCATCGGGATCGCGGCGTCCTCGGCGAGGATCGCGGCCTCGGCCGCCATGATCGCCGTCCGGCGCTCCTCGCCGGGGGCGGCCTTCCCGGCCGTGTCCAGGGCGGCGTCGACGGCCTCCGAGCAGAACTGGGAGATGTTGAAGGAGCCCTCGCAGCCGAAGTCGCTGACCATGTAGGCCACCGGGTCCCCGGAGTCCAGCACGGTGGCCCGGGACAGGATGAAGGCGTCGAACGCGCCCTCGATCGCGTCGGTCTCGATGTACTGGTACTCCCGGACGTCGAGCTCCACCTCGAAGCCCGCCTTCTCCAGCTGCTGCTGGAGCTGCACGGCGACCTCGGGCAGCTCGGCGCGGTCCGTGAAGGTGCCGATGGTGATCTTCCGCCCGGCGGGGTCCCCGGCCTCGGGCCGGTCGGCGAGCCGCTCGCGGTAGGCGTCGGTGTCGCGGCCCTCCGCGGCGTAGGGGATGGCGGGTCCGAGCAGGCCGGCGGCCACGTCGGCCCGGCCCTCGTAGACGCCGTCCACGACGCTCTGCGGGTCGAGGGCCTCGCGGGCGGCCGCGCGGAGGGCGGGGTCGGCGAACGGGCCCTCCCCGGTGTTGAGGTAGAGGGTGTTGGTGCGCGGCATCGGCACCTCCTCCAGGAGGTCCTCCTCCACCTGGGCGGCCTGGCCCACCGGCACGGCCTCGACGACGTCGGCCTCCCCGGTCCGCAGCGCGGCGGCCCGGGCGGTGCCGTCGGGCACGAAGGACACGTCGATGCCGGCGGCGGCCGCGGCGCCGTTCCAGTGGTCGTCGTAGCGCTCCAGGGTGGCGCCGGAGGTGCCGTCCACGGCGGTGAGCTCGAAGGGTCCGGTGCCGTGGCCCACCGGGTCCACCGCGGCACCCTCGTAGGCGGCCGGGGCCAGGACGGACAGCTGCGGGCTGGACAGCCGCTGCGGGACCAGCGGGTCGGTCTCGGCGGTGGTGACCCGCACGGTGTCGCCCTCGGCCGCCACGGTCATCTCCACTCCGTCGAGGATGCGCGGGGCGGGCTCGGCCTGCACGGCCCGGTCCAGGGAGGCGGCGACGTTCTCGGCGGTGAGCTCCGTGCCGTCGTGGAAGGTGACCCCGTCCCGGATCGTGAAGGACCAGGTGGTGTCGTCGACCTGCTCCCACGCGGTGGCCAGCATCGGCTGGGCGTCCCCGGCCTCGTCCAGCCGGACCAGGGTCTCGGCGGTGGACCAGCGGGAGAGCTTGAAGGCGTCGTCGCTGAGCGGGGACAGCCCCGAGCGCGGCGGCTGGAGCATGGCCAGCTCCACGCGGGCGTCGGTGCTGTCGCCGGAGCCCTCGGCGGAGGAGGCGCCGGAGCCCTCGGCGAAGCAGCCGGTGAGCAGCAGCAGGCCGACCCCGGCCAGCCCGAGGCCGGTGGCTCCGCGGGCGGAACGGTGGACGGGGACGGAGGAGCGAGGGGGCATCAGAAGGCTCTTTCGGTGTGGTGGGCGATGAACGGTCGGGGAGGGCAGGTCTCAGGCGGGCAGGCGCGGCACGGCGTCCACCAGCTGCCGCGTCGTCGAGTGGCGGGGGCTCTCGAGGAGCCGGTCGGCAGAGCCCTCCTCCACCACCTGCCCGTGGTCGAGGACCAGGGCGCGCTCGCACAGGGAACGGACCGCGGTGAGGTCGTGGGAGACGAAGAGCAGCCCCAGACCTCGGTGCTCGTGCTGGTCCCGCAGCAGGTCCAGGACCTGGTGGCGCAGCGGCAGATCGAGGCCGCTGACCGCCTCGTCGGCCAGGAGGATCCGGGGGCGGGTCACCAGGGCCCGGGCGATGGCCACGCGCTGGGCCTGGCCGCCGGAGAGCTCGTGGGCCCGCCGGCCCAGGTGCTCGGCGCCGAGCCCCACCTGCTCCAGGGCGTCCCGGACCAGGCGCAGGTGGTCGCCCGGGACGCGGAAGCGCCGCAGCGGTTCCCGCAGTTGGCGCTCGACGCTGCGCCGCGGATCGATGCTGGAGGCCGGGTCCTGCGGGATGTGCTGCACGGCCTGCCGGGCTCGCCGGATCTGCTGCCGGCCCGTCAGCGGCGCGCCGTCGAAGAGGACCTCGCCCCGGTCCGGGCGCTCCACGGCCAGGAGCAGGGACAGCAGCGTGGACTTGCCCGACCCGGAGGGGCCCACCACGCCCAGCGCCTCGCCCTCGCGCACCTCGAGCTCGACCCCGCGCACCGCGGTCACCTCCCCGGAGCGGGTGCGGTAGGTCCGGGTGAGTCCGGTGCCGCGCAGCGTCGTCGGCCCTGCCTGCCGGGTCACGAGACCGCGCCCAGCGGTACGGCGACGGGCTCGAGGCCGGTGCGTGCGTCCGGCTCCTGCGGCGCCGCGGCGGGCCGGAGGCCGGCGCGGGCGGCCGCGACCAGGGCCACGGTGAACGCCGCCCGGGGCGACCGGAGCACCTGCGGCATCGGGTCGGCCTCGACGACCCGCCCCCGCTCGAGGACCACGACGTCGTCACAGAGGTCGGCGGCGACCGCGAGGTCGTGGGTGATGAACAGCAGCGCGCTGCGCCCCGGCCCCGTGCAGCGGCGCAGGGCCTCGACGACCTGCCGCTGGCTGATCATGTCCAGGGCCGTGGTGGGTTCGTCGGCCACCAGCAGGTCCGGCGCCGAGGCCAGGGCCAGGGCCAGGCACACGCGTTGTCGCTGCCCGCCCGAGAGCTGGGAGGGATGGGCCCGCAGGATCCGCTCCGGGTCCTCGAAGCCGACCTCGCGCAGCAGCTCCGCCACGATCCGACCGGCCTCCGCCGCGCCGGTCCGGCGGCGGCGGGCCACGGCGGGCAGCAGCTGCCGGTCCAGGCGCACCACGGGGTTCAGCGCGGCCTGGGAGTCCTGGAAGACCGCCGCCATGCCCGGGCGCCGCCCCGGTGCCTGACGCCAGGGCAGCTCACGGCCGTCGACCCGCAGGGTGCCCTGCACGCGGAACTGCGGCCCGAGCAGGCCCAGCAACGCCAGCACCGTGAGCGACTTGCCCGAGCCCGAGGCCCCGAGCAGGGCCACCCGCCGGCCGGGCTGCACCCGGAGGCCCACGTGGTGCAGCAACGGCTGTCCGGCCACGGAGACCTCGAGGTCCCGCAGCTCCGTACCGGTCCCGTCACCCATGCGTCCCCCTTGCCAATATCGACTCCACACGATGTGATGGTAATGAGTTTCATTCTCAACAACTAATCCGACACGGGCGGGTCACCGGATCCATCGGCTTACGACCTCGCCCCTCGACCCGGGAGGCACCCCCCATGAGTGGCAAGAGCACCCCCAGCAGGACCCCCACCGATGCCGGCGGGCCGTTGGTCGCCGTGTGCCAGGGTCACCGGTGCGCCGGCCTGCGCCGGCTGACCGGGACGGCCGATCAGGTGGAGCACCTCCAGGAGGTGGTGAGGGGCACGGCAGGAGCCGTGCTGATCTCGTCGTCGTGCATGGGCCGGTGCGAGATGGCCTCGCTGGTCGCCATCGCCCGACGGGACGGGCCCAGCGGGCAGGTCGGCCCCACCGTGTGGCTGAGCGGGCTCGAGGACGCGGACCGCGCGGAGGCGCTCAACCGCTGGGTGGCCTCGGGCGGCCCCCAGCGGATCCACCAGCCCGAGCACGGCGCCCCCCGGTGCCTGCGGGACGCCGTGAGCGGCTTCGGACCGCCTCCCGCCGTCGCGCGTCGCGCCCACTGACCCGGCCCGGCCGGGAGTCGGTCACCGATGCCCGGCGAGCTCCCCGGCGGTCAGGCTGCCGCTGCTGCGTGCAGGTAGGCGTCGATCGCCTGCCCGGCCGTCCGGAACCACGGCCTCGCGTCGTCGTAGCCGGACCAGCCGTCCGTCAGCACGGCCACCACGTACTCCTTGCCGTTCAGCCGCACGAGCCCGGCGTCGTGCGAGACCTGGATCAGCAGGCCGGTCTTGTGCGCGAACTCCACGTCCGGGGACAGTCCCGTGGACAGGGCGTAGTCCAGCTGCTGGGCCGCGAGGAAGCCGAGCAGCAGGGTGGTCGAGGGCCCGGAGAGGAGTTCGCCTCCGCGCAGCCGGTCGAGGAGGTCGGCGACGTCGTCCGGTGTGGTGGTCATGGCCACGGTCCGCGCCTCCCCGGTGTCCGGGTCGTAGGTCGTGGACTCGAAGCCCTGCCCCTGCGCGAACACCTGGACCTCGTGCCAGCCGAGCCACCGCCCGAGGGCCGCGCCGGAGACGTTGTCCGACCAGGTGATCATCCGCTCCACGGCCTCCCGGACGGTGAAGGTCGTGCCCGGCACGGTGTCCGTCAGGGCGATCAGACCCCGGTCCACCCGGTCGAGGACGGCGTGGGCCAGGAAGAGCTTGTACAGGCTGGCGCTGGTGAAGGAGCGGTCCGGGTTGCGGGTCACCACCTCTCCACCGGCCGGATCGAGGAGCACGAGTCCCAGCTCCCCCGGCACCTGGGCGGCCAGCGCGTCCAGATCGGCTTGCAGGCGGGTGACCGCCGGATCGGTGGTTTCGACGGCGGAGGTCGGCGCCGCGGCGGCCGTGCCGGCACCGCCCACTGCGAGAAGCAGCGCCGTGAGGGCCGCCGCGAGGCGCCCCCGGCGCGTGAATGATCGAGTTCCTGAGTGCATGGTGCGTCTCCGTTCCCCCCGGACGAGTCGCGGCCGGGGCGGTCCCGGCGACACGGGCCATTCTGTTCCCCGCAGTGATCCTCCGCCACCCCTCGCCGTGGCCCGTCTGACCCGCACGGTGGATCCGACGCCCCGGACCGCGGCACCGGCAGGAGCCGCCGGTCCTGGGCCTCGGGGGCGACGTCAGCGGTCGAGCGGCACGCTCAGCCGGGGCATCAGCACCTGGACCAGCGGCCCGATGGCCAGCGCGTAGAGCACCGTGGCCAGGCCCACGGTGCCGCCGAGCAGCCACCCGGCGACCACCACGACCACCTCGATCGAGGTGCGCACGATCAGCACCGACCCTCCGGTGCGCCGCACCAGCCCGGTCATCAGCCCGTCCCGCGGACCGGGCCCCAGGTGCACCCCGATGTAGGCGGCGGTCGCCACGGCGTTGAGGAGCACGCCCGCGAGCACGAACAGCACCCGCACCGGCAGCGACTCGACCGGCGGCAGCACCGCCAGGGTCGCGTCGAGCACCAGCCCGACCACCACCGCGTTGCTGAGGGTGCCGATGCCGGGCCGCTCGCGCAGCGGGATCCACACGAGGAGCAGCAGCAGGCTCACGGCGATGACGACCGTGCCCATGCTCACCCCGAGCTGCCGGGAGAGCCCCTGGTGAAGCACGTCCCACGGGATGACGCCGAGCTCCGCCCGCACGAACAGCGCCATGGTGATGCCGTAGAGCACCAGGCCGGCGTAGAGCTGGACGAGCCGCCGGGGCAGCCGGCGCGAGCCCGGACGGTCACTTGAGCGGACCAGGCCGCGCGGACGCCAATGCATGCCCACCATCCTCGCACCGGTGAGGCGGTCGCGGCGCACCGGACCGGCCGCGCTCAGACCTCGTCGAGCCGCCGGTACCGGGACGGGGTGGTGCCCGTGGTGGCGCGGAAGTGCCGGTTGAAGTTGGACAGGTTGGTGAAGCCCACCCGGTAGCAGATGTCCGAGACCGGCAGGTCGGTGCCGCGCAGCAGCCGGCAGGCCTCGGTGAGCCGCATCCGGGTGACCGTGCGGTTGAAGCCCACACCGGTGGCCCTGGCGAACAGCCGGGAGAACGCGTCCCGGCTCAGCCCCACGGCCTCGGCCACCTCGGGCACGAGCATCCGCCCGTCCAGGTGCTCGGTGATGTAGCCCAGCGCCCGGTTGAAGATCTCGGCCTCGTCGGCGTCCAGGCGGTAGGACCCGCCGTGGCTGTCGAGGTAGCGCCGCTCGGACTCCGGGGACTCGGCGAGGACGCCCAGCAGCTCCGCCACCGCGGCCAGCCGGCGGAGCCCGAACGTCCCGTTCACCGCCTCCAGCGCCGCCGCACCGGCGAGCGCGGTCCGGCCGGTGAACTCGATTCCCCGGGCCGCGGCCTCCAGCAGCGGCCGCAGGGCCTCGAGCTCCGGCAGCGTCCCGGCCGCGGCGAAGAACCGCTCCTGGTCGAACTGGAGCACGGCGTCCCGGTTGCGGACCACGGCGTCGTCGTCGCGGTGGGAGATCCAGTTGTGCGGCAGGAAGGAGCCCATGATGCTGAGGTGGCCGGCACCGAAGGGCCCGGCGTAGTCGCCCGCCATGACCGTCCCGGAGGACTCCCGGATCAGGTGCACCTCCACCTCGGGGTGGTAGTGCCAGCGGGCCAGGGGATGGGGCCAGTCGTGCTCGTGCCACCGCACGGAGCTCGACGGGTCCGGGATCACCAGCTCCCGGACCGGGGAGGCGGCGTCCTCCGGCGTCGTGCTCCGTGCGGCGGTAGCCACGGTCAGGCTCCGGCCACCCGGATCTGGATCTTCGTGTCGGTGGGCCGGCCCTCGGCGCCGCGCTCGAAGGCGGCCACGGCCTCCTCGAACGAATAGGTGGCGCTGATCAGGGCGCCCAGGTCCACCGCCGGGGACGCGGCGAGCTCGATCGCCCGCTGATAGGAGTTCGCGTAGCGGAACACGGTCTCGATCCGCAGCTCTCGGGCCTGGGCGGCGGCGACGTCCAGCGGCACCGGGTCCACGGGGATGCCGATCAGCACCACGGTCCCGCCGGGGGCGGGGATCTCCCACAGGTTGCCGAACGCGTGCGGGCTGCCGCTGGCCTCGAAGACCACGTCCGCGCCCCAGCCGTCGGTGGCCTCGCGCACCACCTCGCCGAGGTCCTGGCGGGAGACGTCCACGGCATGGATGGTCGGATACGCCTCGATCTTGGCGAACTTCTCCGGCGCCACGTCCGAGATGTACACCCGGGACGCCCCGCTCGCGGCGGCGGCGATGGCGGTGAGCACCCCGATGGTGCCGGCGCCCACCACCACGACGACGTCGCCCGGCGCCAGGCCGGCCTTGGTCACCGCGTGCACCGCCACGGCGAAGGGCTCGACCAGGGCGCCCTCCTCCAGCGAGAGCTGCTCCGGGAGCTTGTAGGTGAAGTCGGCGGGGTGGATGATTTCGGGCTGCAGGCAGCCGTCCACCGGCGGCGTAGCCCAGAACTGCACGTCCGGATCCACGTTGTACATGCCCAGCCGCGCGGCGCGCGAGCGCGGGTTGGGGATGCCCGGCTCCATGCAGACCCGGTCCCCCACGGCGAGGTGCTCCACGCCCTCCCCCACCTCCAGCACCGTGCCGGAGGCCTCGTGGCCGAGGACCATCGGCGCCTCGACGACGTAGGGCCCGATCCGACCGTGCGTGAAGTAGTGGACGTCGCTGCCGCAGATGCCCACGGTGTGCACGCCGATGCGCACCTCGCCGGGGCCCACCGGGCGCAGTCCCGGGACGGGGCGAACCTGGATCTCGTGCTGGCGTTCGAGGACGACGGCGTCCATGGGGCTCTCCTGGGTGTTCGAGGTCTTCGGGGCGGTGGTCGCAGGACTCGTGGTGGTGAGCGTCGTGGGGTTCATGGTCTCAGGTCTCCTCAGGCGGCGACGGCAAGGCGCTCGCGGCGCGGCAGCATCCGGCCGTCGTCGGAGGTGATGCCGGGCTGGGGCGGGTGGATGAAGAAGGTGGTGACGGTGCCCAGGAGCATCAGGCCGGCGAAGACCCAGCACACGCCCACCGGGCCGAGGACGGGCAGCAGCAGGGTGGCGATGCCGGGGCCGAGGAACGTGGTCAGCCCGGAGGCGAGGTTGTGGGCGGAGATCGCCGCCCCGCGGTGCTCGGGGGCCAGGGCCGGGAAGATCGCGCCCATCGGGACGAACGCGGTGACGGACAGGGCGAAGAGCACGGCGGCCCCGACCATCAGCGGGAAGCTGGGGCCGAACCACACCGGCACGTAGGCGAAGGCCAGGACCGCAATCGCCATGCCGCCGAAGCCGAACCAGCGCATCTGTCGCATCCAGCCGTAGCGGTCCCCGAGCCGGCCCCAGACGATGTTGGCGCCGATGGTGAGGGTGTTCATGATCGCCCACAGCATCATCCACTCGGGCAGGGAGAACCAAGCCGCGCCGCCGATCTCGCCGGTGGTCAGGTACAGCGGCATCATCATCGGGAAGGCGTAGAGGGTGAGGTTGCACAGCACCCGGATGACCACGGAGAGGGCGATCTGCCGGTTCTCCACCAGGATGGTCACCCCGCGCAGCAGCTCGCGGGTGCGCTCGGCGCCGTGCAGCTGCTGGGAGAGGTCGGTCTCGGGCGGGGCGCCGGGGACGAGGAAGGCGCACATCAGGGTGCCGGCCGCCACGAAGGGCAGGGACGCCCACAGGGTGGCGTACTCGCCGATGACCGGGACCAGCAGGCTGGGCACGTAGGCGCCCATCACGCCGATACCCAGGGAGAAGGAGGCCCAGAACCAGCCCATGGCCGAGGCCAGGCGGCTGGGGTGCACCGACTGCGCGATGAGCACCACGAAGGAGTACATGAACAGCGGGTAGGCGACCCCGCGCAGGCTGTAGATCAGGATGGTGCCGAGCACGCTCTGCAGCCCCACGGTGAGGAACAGGACGTGCAGCACCATCCAGAGCACGCCGCCGAGGACCATGAGGCGCTTGGCGCCCACGACCTCGGCGAGCACGCCGGTGGTCCACGCCGAGACGGCGACCACCAGGCCGTAGACGGTGAAGACGAGGCCGGCCTGGGTGGGCGTGAAGCCGTTCTCGACGAGGAAGCGGGACAGGAACGTGAGCTCAAAACCATCACCGGTCATGAAGACGGCGAGGGCGAGATAGCCGAAGAGCAGGCGGCGGGGCATGCCGAACATGCGGGCACTCCTTCGTGGACACCAGGTGGGATGCACCTGGCGAGCAGAAGAGCGGGCAGCCGGTGCGCGATGCCCTCAACGCTACGGAGGTGTGATGCGGGCCACTAGCCGATTAATCCCGCACGGGCTGATACTTTTGTGTGCTCACAACCAGGGTGCATGGTGACGCCAAAGCGCACCGGGCCGGTATCCCATTGCGTTGAACTCCTCGGCGGCCCGCATAACACCGAGGATGGGCCACGAACCAGCGCTGAGCGTCCTATTCAGGGGCAGATACCAGCCTGTAGATCCAGCTTTTCCGGGCTTCTCTGGCGGTGACGTCTTGGTTGTGAATCCGACTGTGCAGCATTCCCTTGCTTCTAATTCACCACTAGACCTCCCGAAACGCCGTGGGCACCCCGGGCACAGCAGTGCTCAAGGCTTTGCCGCAAGGCGCTCGGCTTTCGATCGGCGATCAGGCTTTACTGACGGTGAGGGTGACGTTGGGGCAGGAGCCTGCAATCTGGGTCAGGGCGGCCTTCTCGGCGCTGTCGACCTTGAGGCCCCAGCGATGCTTCACTGCCACCCACTCCCCGATGTAGGCGCAGCGGTGCTTCGGCGGCATCCACGCCTCGGGGCCGCGGGCCTGCTTGGTCGAGTTCAGCTTGGAGGTCTGGGCGCTGAGCGTGCGGTGGTCCCCGAGGTCGTTGTAGAACGCCACCCGCTTGGCCTTGGTCCAGTACCGGGCCCCGGATCCCCAGGCCTCGTGGACGGGCACGGTGTGGTCGATCTGCACGGTAGTGGCCGAGGTGTGGGTCTTCCCGTCCCAGGTGGTGACCCAGCGCCCGCCCTTGACGGTGCAGCGCTTGGCCGTGGTGAAGCTGGTCTTCACCTTGGACTCGTTCTGCAGCACCTCGGCCCGCGTGTTCTGGCAGTCGCGGTTGGCGTCGTTCCAGTCGCCGAACTGCCGGTCCCGGTCGTAGCCGGTGTTGTTCTCCCCAGCCACAGGGAGGGACTTCACCGCGGTGCGCAACGGGGCGCTGTAGGTACCCGCGGCTTCGGCAGGCATCACGCCACCGGCGAGGAGCAGTCCTGCCACAACCACAGAGGCGGCGGTAGCCCGGTGCTGGCCACGGGCAGCGAGCGATTCGGAAACAGCAGTGCGGGCACGGGAAAAGAGTCCGAAAAGCATCGGGGGCCTCCAGAATGGGGGATGAGGCGCCGGCGGGGGCGTCTTCTCATCTTGGCATTACGACTGCAAATAGCGGTGGCGTGTCGCCCCGTGCGTGATCACACTTATGGGGACATTCCTCCACGGTGGGCCTAAAGCCTCGCCATCGGTGCGTACTGGCTACGGACTCGATCTGCAGGATGGCATAGGCGGAAGCGCCCCGACTCACCCCTGACTACGGGGTGAGCGCTCAACGCATATCGCTCGATCCCGAAAACCAGGACTGGAGCAGTTCCCAGATTCCTTTCGGGCACCGCAGCCGCGACACTCGAAGCCCTGTCCTCGACGGGGTCAGACCATGTATTGCATCTAGGCTGCGCCTATGCGTCCAATGCCCTCCACTGACAACGAGCGACTCTTCCCCGGTTTGTACGAGCATCTCGAGGATGAGCGGCTTACTCAGCAAATAGCGACGTTGGCGCCCGGAAGGGTAGCGCTCGACGATGTCGATGATGCGGACAGCCCCCACGTCTTGAGCCGCTACCTGGCGCATCGCATTCATAGGCACTTGCAGTCGGTTCCAGCACGGCATCGCGTCGACGAGGCAAATCGCATTCTGGAACTTCTTGACCGAGGGGCAGATGAAGCGTTCTACATTGCGCCGGGTCCTCGCCAATTGATGGCCGTCACCCAGGAGGCCAGCACGCCTTTGCGGAGGCCGGCAACGCCCCTGTCAGACGCGGCTCTGCTCACCAATACTCCACACGAGCCACAAGTCGGCCGGGAGATTGCGAAGGAGTTGGAAAGTGCGGACCGGGTCGATCTCCTGATCGCCTTCGTGAAGTGGTCTGGGCTCCATGTCATGGACAAGGAGCTGCAGAATCTGAAGGACCGCGGCGTGCCTTTCCGGGTGCTCACCACGGTCTACATGGGGGCCAGCGACGCCAAGGCCATCAACGCATTGGCGCGCAAGTACGGCGCGGAAGTTCGAGTCAGCTACGAAACCCGCAATACGCGCCTGCACGCCAAGGCGTGGATGTTCCACCGCAGGACCGGCTTCAGCACGGCCTATGTCGGCAGTTCAAATCTGTCGCACGCCGCCATGCTGGACGGGCTGGAGTGGAACGTGCGCCTCTCCTCCGTCGCGACGCCGGCGCTTCTCCAGAAGTTTGAGGCGACCTTCGAGAGCTACTGGGCGTCAGAGAGTTTTGAGCCCTACAACCCGGACGATGACGGCGAACGCCTGGCGAGGGCCCTCGCCGCAGGCAGCGGGCGGGTGTCCTCGGACGTGTCCATCGCGCACCTGGATGTCCAGCCCTACCCCTACCAAGCGCAAATGCTCCAGGAGTTGGAGGCCGAGCGTGTCATTCACGACCGCCATCGGAATCTCGTGGTCGCCGCGACAGGCACGGGAAAAACCATCGTCGCGGCTTTGGACTATCGCCGGTTGCAGGCCGACACCCTCAACGAGCTTTCGCTGCTTTTTGTGGCCCATCGCCGAGAGATTCTCGAGCAGGCACGTCAGACTTACGCCACGGTGTTGCGTGACGGCGCCTTCGGCGAACTCATGGTCGACGGCCATCAGCCAGTCCGAGGGAGGCACGTCTTTGCGTCGATTCAATCCCTCAACACCAAGAACCTGGGCCGCTTCGCCCCCGATGCCTTTGACGTGGTGGTCATCGACGAGTTCCACCATGCCGATGCTCCGACCTACCGAAAGATCATTGAGCATTTCCGTCCCCAGGAACTCCTCGGCCTCACCGCCACGCCAGAGCGCGGCGACGGCGTCAACGTCGCGGAGCGGTTTTTCGAGGACCGCATTGCCAGCGAACTGCGCCTGTGGGATGCCCTCGATCAGCAACTGCTGACACCGTTCCACTACTTCGGCGTCTCCGATGGTGTCGACCTTTCATCTCTTCAGTTCCGGAGGGGCCGATACGAGGACAAAGAACTGGATGCCGTCTACACAGGCAATGACGCACGCACTGCCAAGGTGCTGCAGGCTCTCAACGACAAGGTGCTCGATCCGCACCACATGAAAGCCATCGGCTTCTGCGTTTCCGTCAAACATGCGGAGTACATGGCACGGAAGTTCACGACGTCCGGGCTGCCGTCCGCGGCATTATCGGGGGAGAGTTCCAGTAACGAGCGACGGACTGTGCTCAAAGCGCTGCAGCGTGGGGAATTGCGCGCCGTCTTTGCCGTCGATCTGTTTAATGAGGGTCTCGATATTCCGCAAGTCGATACCATTCTCCTGCTGCGACCGACGCAATCTTCCACGTTGTTCCTGCAACAACTGGGGCGCGGTCTGCGACTGGCTCCTGACAAGCCGGTACTGACCGTTCTGGACTTCATTGGGTTTCAGCACCGAGAGTTCCGATTCGATATGAAGTACCGTGCCGTGACGGGGTCGAGCCGGACGCGTCTGGCCAAGGACTTGGAGGATGGCTTTTCCTTCCTCCCCTCTGGCACGCAGATCGTCTTCGATACGGTCGCCCAGTCCGTGGTGCTCAACAACGTCAAGCGGCAGCTACGCCTGACCACGAGGCAGGTGGTCGACGAGATCAAGGACCTGGCGGCGCAGCAGCCTGTGCCTGAGTCGTACACCCTGCGCCAGTATTTGGCGGACTCTCTTTCCGAGGCATCGGACATCTACCGCCGGAGCAAGTTCGACGGTCGACCGACAACCTGGAACACCCTCCGTCGTGCCGGTGGATTGGTCCCCGATGTTCTGTGGCCGCCCGCAGATCAGGAGGTTGAAGTCCTTACTCTGCTGCAGCGCGCCAAGGCGTTTCTCAACGTGGACGATCCTGCCCGCCTCCGGTCCTATGAGGTCCTACTTCAACCGGATGCACCGCCGGTATCGTCTCTGCCGCTCAGGAAGCAGCGAATGGCACGCATGCTCTACTACTCTTTCTGGCCGCAAGGCTCGAAGAGCGGCGGGCCGGACAACCTGGAAAGCGGCCTCCGTTTGCTTCGATCGCACGCCATCCTGCGGAACGAGCTGGCGCAGCTCATCGACGTCACCGCCGACAATGCCCGCAACCTGCCGCGACCGCTGGGCAATGGGTATGCCGACATCCCCCTGCAGACCCATGCGCACTACACCCGAGAAGAACTTCTGGCCGGTCTGGGCATGGGGGAAGAGGGGCAGCGCACTCCCGGCACAGTGCGCGAAGGAGTGTCCTGGATTCCGTCATCACGCTGCGAGGCGCTTCTCGTCACGCTCCACAAGTCGGAGAAGGACTTCTCGCCCAACACCATGTACAAGGACTATGCGATCTCTGAGACGCTCTTCCACTGGGAGTCGCAGAACCAGACCACTCCGGAGTGCGCAGCGGGACAGCGGTATCAGCACCACACCGCGCAAGACAGTCACATCATGCTGTTTGTCCGCGATTCCCCAACGCAGGAGGCCGGCACCTCGCCATACGTTTTCTTGGGTCCCGTCGACTACGTGTCCCACGAAGGGTCCAAACCCATGTCGATTATCTGGAAACTGCGCCGCCCAATGCCGTCCCCCGTGTTCTCGGCCGCGAGCACGGTAGCGCCGCTCAGTTAGAGGCGCGGACGGCGAGGTTCAGAACTCGATCACCTGCCGCACCGCCCGCCCTGCGTCCAGCTCGTCCATCGCCTCGTTGATCTGCTCGAGCCGGATGTGGGAGGTGATCAGCTTTTCCAGCGGCAGCGCGCCGTCGCGCCACATCTGCTCGTACTTGGGGATGTCCACCGCCGGCACGGCGGAGCCGAGGTAGCTGCCGATGATCTGGCGGGCCTCGGCGGTGATCTTCAGCGGCTCGATCTGGGACATCGCGCCGGGCGCCGGCAGGCCCACGGTGACGGTCACCCCGCCCACGGCGGTGGCGTTGAACGCGGTCTCGAACGCCCGGGGGTGCCCGGCAGCCTCGATCACCACGCGCGGCTTGTCCTCCAGCGCCACGAGCTCGTCCGGGGTGAGCGCCTCATCGGCACCGAACTCCGTCGCCAGCTCCAGCTTCTCGGCCAGCGCGTCCACGGCGATCACCCGGCGGCAGCCCACGGCCTTGGCGACCAGCACCGCGGCGAGTCCCACGCCGCCGAGGCCGACCACGGCCACGGCGTCGTCGGGAGTGGCCTGCGCCGCGTTGAGCACGGCCCCTCCCCCGGTGAGCACCGCGCAGCCCATGACGGCCGCGATGGGGGCCGGGACGTCCTCGCCCACGGGCACCACGGAGCGGCGGTCCACCACGGCGTGGGTGGCGAACCCCGAGACCCCCAGGTGGTGGTAGACGGTGCCGCGGGTTTCAGAGGTGAGATGCTGGGAGCCCTCGATCAGGGTGCCGGAGGCGTTGGCCTTCGACCCGACCGTGCACGGCAGCAGCCCCTCCGTCCTGCAGGCGGCGCACTCGCCGCAGCGCGGCAGGAACGCCATCACCACGGGCTGGCCTTCCGTGAGGTCCGTGACCTCGGCACCCACGTGCTCGACGACGCCGGCCGCCTCGTGCCCCAGCAGCATCGGCAGGGGCCGCGGCCGGTTGCCGTTGACCACGGAGAGGTCGGAGTGGCACACGCCGGCGGCGGTGATCCGCACGAGCAGCTCGGTGGGCCCGGGCTCGCCGAGCTCGAGCTCCTCGACGCGCAGCGGCTGCGACTCGGCGTACGGGGCCGAGGCCTCCATGGTCTCCAGGACGGCTCCACGAATCTTCACGACGACCTCCGGTCTCGGTGCTGGGCTGTGACGCCGTTCACCGTACCGCCCGGTCCGGGAGTTATCGAGGACGTGCGCCGGACGGTTCCGCCGCGGGACCGCCCGTCCCGGCCCGTGCGGAGGAATCGGCAGTATGCGTAGTATCGGGGTGCGGCACTGCAGGAGAACCCCCGTCGCCGCCGGGACCCCCGACCTGAGAAGGAAGACCCCCCATGATCGGCTTCATCGTTGCCGGACTCGTCATCGGCGCCCTCGCCCGTCTCGTCAAGCCCGGCAAGCAGCACCTCGGCCTGATCGCCACGCTGCTGCTGGGCCTGGCCGGCTCGGTGATCGGCGGCGTCATCGCCAGCGCCCTGGGCACCGGCGACATCTTCGAGCTCAACGTCCTGGGCTTCATCGTGGCCGTGATCGCCGCGGTGCTGCTGATCGGCGTGGCCGAGAGCCTGGCCGGGCGCAACCGGGCCGCCCGCAGCAGGGCCGTGCGCTGACCGCTCAGCCGAGCAGCAGGGGCAGGAGCAGGCCGATCACCGTGAGGACGGCGCCGGTCCAGAACAGCCACCGCGTCATGCGGTAGGGGGCCGTGAGCGCCCACCGGTGCGGATCGCGGACGCGGTAGTAGACCGTCACCTCGGCCCCCGGGGCGGGGACGGGCGCCGGCGGGTCCGGCCACGGCTCCTCGTGGATCTCGTAGCGGGTGGTGTGCCACCGCAGGCAGGACTTCCCGTCCGTGAGCACGTGCAGGGCCTCGGTCCGGTGCCAGCCGAGGTAGAGGCACCGGATGAGCAGGGCCGCCACCACCAGCGCCACACCGGTGTTGGTGGCGGCGGCGCTGAGCACTTCGAGCAGGGCCGCTCCACGGAGTCCGGTCACGGATCCGAGCCTAACGACCGGCCGTCCGGGTCACCGTGCGGCGCCCCAGAATTCCCAGGCATCTCCCGGCCGGTGCGCCACTCGACCACCCCCACAGCGCCCGATTCGGATGCTGCGGGCCGGAGTATTCGGCGAACGGAGAGCGACAGTCCGGCTGTCGGATATGTCCGTTCTGTGACGGCGCCCGAGACGGCCTGTCGAGGAGTGCAGCTAGAGTCATTGCTTAAGCAACTGCATGACTTCGGGGGATCCGCCATGACCACCACTGACTCGCTGCCCGAGCTCCTGCCGGTGCTGCTGCAGCTCGTTCCGCCCGTGGGCATGTTCTTTGCCGCCCTGGGCCTCCTCGTGCTGGCCCTGCGGCTGGTCTTCGTGCTGGGCAGGGCGGTAACCACCTCCGCGCAGAAGATGCTCCACGGGACCGAGCGCCCTCCGTCGCGGCGGCCCGAGCACAGAGTCGTGGCGGCGGCCCGGCGCGCCGGCGCGGAGGACATGCGCACGGCGTGGCTGCAGTGGCAACTCCGCCCCGGGAACACGCAGAAGGCGATCAGCGAGCTCTCCACTCTTCCCCGGACGCTGGCCGTGACGCCGCGGGCCGACTGGAACGTCGAGAAGTTCCGCGCGCACGGTGCGGAGGTGTGGGCCATCCGGCCGCTGGCGGTCACCCCTGCCTGGCGGCAGAAGGTCGATGCCCGCCTGGACTGGATGGCTGCCAGGGTCTCCGACCTGGCCGACAACCCGTTCGACGCCGCCCGGGGTCAGACGAGCGAGCAGTACCTGTTCCACGAGGATCGTGAGGTCCGCGACGCCTATCTCGAGGGTGGCACCGCGGCGGCGGAGCGGATCATGGAGACCATCACGGCTGCCCGGGAGCGAGTTCGGGAGGACGCCGCCACAGAAGGCGCTGCGGCCTTTCTGGCCAAGCAGCGCAATGCCGCGTTCGACCAGCTGCGGAACACCTACCGGCCCACCAGGACCCGTGACGCGCACGCCGCCTGGGACGCCGCGGCCGAGGACGTCGGTCGATGACCCCCGCCCCTTACTCGCCGTCCGATCCGGGGAGCACCGCCTTCACCTCCCGGCGCGACGTCAGGCTCGGCAAGTGGCTCCTGGCCGTGCCCGCCCACCTGGCCATGGTGGGCACCGTGCTCGCCTTCGTCGTCACGCTGGCACCGCCCGATCTGGTCGCCGGGTCGATGCCCGCGGCGTCGGCGGTGGGCGGCGCCCCGTCAGCACCGGCATCCACGGCCACGGCCACGGCCACGGCCACGGCCACGGCCACGGCCACGGCGGACGATGCCCCGTCGTCGGCGGCCCTGGACGCCTTGGCGAGCCTGGAGGTCGCCGCCCGTCGTGGCTCCATGTCCGGCTACGACCGCCAGGCCCGGTTCGGCGACTGGACCGACGCCGACGGTGACTGCGTGGACACGCGCAACGAGATCCTCGCCCGTGACCTCGACGACGTGGCGTCCGACGACGGGTGCCGGGTGACGTCCGGACGATTGACCGATCCCTACACCGGCGCCTCGATTCCCTTCACCCGTGGGGTCGCCACGTCCTCGGACGTGCAGATCGATCACGTGGTCGCCGCGGGGAACGCCTGGGCCTCCGGGGCGGAGGCCCTCTCCCCGGCTGAGCGGGTGGAGTTCTACAACGACCCGCTGAACCTGCTGGCCGTGGACGGCTCCCTCAACGGGGCCAAGTCCGACGCTTCGGCCGACGAGTGGCTGCCGCCGGAGCGGTCGTTCCACTGCGAGTACGTGGCCACCCAGATCGCCGTGAAGGCGAAGTACGAGCTGCGGGTGACCGCCTCGGAGAAGGCGGTCATGGCCGAGGTCCTGTCGGCGTGCCCGGACCAGGAGCTGCCCACCGACCACCGGAACGAGGACCCCAGGTGATCCATGACGCCCCGATCATCGGTGCGCCCCCTGCGGGGTACCGGACGTCCCGTCGCCGGCGGGCCCCGAGGAACCCGACCGATGCCTGGTTGCTGTGGACGTTCTTCGGGTGGCTGGGTGCGCACCGCTACTACATCGGGGACTGGAAGAAGGGCCTTGCCATGACCGTCACGCTCGGCGGACTCGGCCTCTGGTCCCTGCTGGACGGACTCTTCCTGGGCCGGCGCCTCCGGCGGATCAACAGCGGCAGGCTGTAGGGCGGTGCCCGGCTTCGCGGCGCCGGCCGCAACGTGGTCAGGCGGCCGCGGCCTCAGGCGGTCGCCGGCGGGGCGGCCCGGTGGACCAGTCCGCGCCGGTGGGCGAGGACGATCAGGACCGCGGCGATGGCCGAGATGACCAGCATCGGCACCAGCATGAACGGGCCGCCGGCGCCGGCCGAGCGGTCGAGCCCCTCGCTCATCCGGCCCGCGGCGGTGGCCACGAGGAAGAGCATGACGTTGTTGGCCGCGTGCACCAGCGAGGCCGCCTCGAGCCCGCCCGTGGCCTGGGTGAGCAGCGACATCGCGATCCCGAAGACCAGGTAGTAGACGATCAGCCACACGTCGGTGGCGAAGTGCGCCACCGAGAACAGCACCGCGCTCACACCGGTGCCGAGCACCAGGGACGGGACCGTGCCGGAGACCCACGAGCCGGCCGACCGCTGGATCACGCCGCGGAAGATGTACTCCTCGGACGCCGCCTGCAGGGGCGTGGTCAGCAGGACGACCGCGAGGAAGGCCCACGCGGTCGCGTCCAGGGAGAGCGCCCCCGGGGCCTCGACGAGCGCCACGAGCCCCACGTAGACCACGAACAGCGGGACGACCACCAGGGCGGCTCGCCCGCACCAGCCCCAGCGGAAGCGGCCCAGCACAGAGTGCAGGGTCCCGATCGGCTGCCGGTGCAGGTACCGGTGGAGGAGCAGGGCGACGACGGCCGAGAGCACCAGCGTGAGATTGCTGGCCAGCAGCAGCACCGGCGTCATGGTGATCTGCCCGCTCGCGAGGTCGTCCATCGTGGTGGAGCCCAGGACCAGGTCGATCCCCATGGCGCCGAAGGTCAGCACGACCGAGAACAGCAAGACCGCCGCGCAGAGCACCAGGATGCTGGTGAGGCCCTTCCACCAGCGGTTGCGGGGTGTGCGGTAGAACTCCGCGTAGGTGACCGGCGGCGGCGTCGGCACGCCGGACGGCGGGACCGCGCCGCCGGAGTGCCCCGGGTACGGGGCCGCGGGCCACCCCGCAGGACCGGGAGGCCGGACGCCCGAGGGCGCGGGCGCAGGAGGGGCATCGGGCTGCCAGGGTGCCGGTCGCCGCGGAGGCTGCGAGGTCATGTTCCCAGCGTAGTTCTCGGCACCGACCCCGGGCCCCGAGGCCGGGGGTCGGGCCGGTGTCGCGGACGGTCAGGAGGAACCGACGGAGGGAGTGCCGCCGTCGGCCGGGGACGGCAGGTAGTGCGCCAGCGGGGAGAACTCCGGCTGCGAGGAGGCGTCGCCGACGGCGTGGGCGCCCACCGCGTTGGCGGCGCGCAGGGCCGTCCCGTGGTCGATCCCGGCGGCGAGGGCCAGCACCATCGCGGCGCAGAAGGCGTCGCCGGCGCCGACCGTGCTGACCACGGCGGCCTCCTGGGCGGGGGCGGAGGCGATCTGCCGCCCGTGCGCGTAGAGGGCCGAGCCGCGGGCGCCGTAGGTCACCGCGACGAGCTTGGCTCCGGCCAGCTCGGGGAGGCGGGCGTACTCGGTCTCGTTCACGATCACCAGATCGCATCGGTCCACGAGCTCGGCCGGGAGGGGCCGGGCCGGGGCGGCGTTGAGGGCGAAGAAGCCCGGCGTCCGCCGGGCGGTCTCGCACACGGTGTCGAGTTCGATCTCCAGCTGGCAGAGCACGACGTCCTCCGGGGCGAAGACCACGTCCTCGAGGGACACCTCGGCGTTGGCCCCGGCGCAGACGGTGATCTGGTTCTCCCCGTGGCGGTCCACGGTGATGAGGGCGGTGCCGGTCGGTGCCGGCACGCGGCGGACGCCGGTGGTGTCGACGGCGGCGGCCGCCAGGTGGCGGAGGAGGACGCCGCCGTCCGGGTCGTCGCCGACGGCGCCGACCATCCGGGCGCGGCCGGCCAGCCGTGCGGCGGCCACGGCCTGGTTGGCGCCCTTGCCGCCCGGCTGCCGCTGCAGGGCCGCGCCGGCGACGGTCTCCCCGGGCGCGGGCAGCCGCTCGCACACCGCCGTGAGGTCGAGGTTGATGCTGCCCACCACGGTGAGCGCGGCCCGGGAGGGCTCGGCGGACGCGGCCGGGCCGAGCCGGCGGAGCGTGTCCAGGAGGTGCGGCGCGAAGTCCTCGGCCAGCTCGAGCACCACGCGGCACCGGGCTCCGGCGGGCGCGGGGTAGCCGGCGAACCGCCCCCGCAGGTCGCAGATCGTCTGGCCGCGCCCGGGCCCGTCGGTCGTGTCGACCTGGACCGTCACCCGCGGCGCGAGGGACGGTTCCACGGTGCCGGCCGCCAGCGCCGCGGCCAGGGGGTCGTGCAGGGCGGAGAGCGGGCGGCCGAAGACCCCGGTGTAGAAGTCGGCGTAGCGCTCGAGCATCGCGGCGAGCGCGGGCAGCGCCGGGTGGTCGATCGCGGCGAGCTGCTGCCGCTGGTCCTCGGCCAGGCGGTGGTCCATGGTGACGTCCAGCGGCACCAGGGTCACCTCCCACGCGGCGGCGAGCACCTCGGCGGCCGCCTCGGGGTCGTGCGAGATGTTGGCCTCGGCGACCGGCGTGCGGTTGCCGGGGACCAGGGCGGCGCCGCCCATGACGGTGACGCCGGCGACCAGCCCGGGCAGGGCCGGGTCCTGCCGGAGGGCGCGGGCGAGGTTGGTCAGCGGGCCGGTGGCCAGCACGTGCAGCTCGCCCGGGTGCTCGTGGGCCAGCCGGATCAGCATCGCGTCCGCCGCCTCGGCCACCGGCTCGGCGGCCGCCCGCGGCAGCTCCACGTCCCCGGTGCCGTTGGCGCCGTGCACCGCCGGGGCGCCCCCGCCGAACCGGTCGCGGAGAGCATCCCGGGCGCCGACCGCGACCGGGATGTCGGTCCGGTCCAGCAGGGCCAGCAGGTCCACGGTGCTGCGGGCGGCGGTCAGGGCGTCGGTGTTGCCGCTGACGGTGCCGATGCCCCGCAGGTCGACCGAGGGGGTGGCCAGCAGGTATGCCAGGGCGACGGCGTCGTCGATGCCGGTGTCGCAGTCCAGGTAGAGCAGCCGGGTGGCCGGATCGGTCATCGCTCTCATCCTTCGGGTCGGTCGAGGCCAGGGGGACCTCGCAGCGCTCCGGCCAGCGTACGCGGAACCCCGCCGGCGGCACCGACCGCCCGGGGGTCCTCCGCGTGCGCCTACTCCTGGGCCGGGTCCTCGCCGAGGACGTGGCCGCGCTGCTCGGCGTAGAACTCCGCCTCCGCGGGCTCGGGGCGGTCCTGGCCGTTGAGCAGCCGGTGCCACAGCGGGTAGTAGGCGGGCAGCTGGGACGCGGCCGTGATCCGGTCCCGGACCTCCTGCGGCAGCGTCAGCTCGGCGGCGTCGAGGTCCTCCTGCAGGTGCTCGAACCGCCGGGCGGCGATCACGGTCCCGTCGATGCCCGGGCGGCCCAGGATCCAGGAGATCACCACCTGGGGGATCGTCCAGCCCAGCTCCCGGGCGATCTCGTCGAAGAGCTCGATGAGGTCGTAGGCGCGGCCCCGGTCCACCACGTGGGGCTCCGGCCAGCCGGTGCCCTGGCGGGTGTCGGACGGGGTTTCGGTGCCGCGGCGGACCTTGCCGTTGAGCAGGCCCTCCCCCAGCGGGCTCCAGCCGAAGGTCGCGAGCCCGAGGTCGCGGGCGACCGGGACGATCTCGTACTCGATCTCCCGGGCCTCCGGGGTGTAGTAGGCCTGGTGGGCCACCGGGCCCTCCAGCCCGGCCAGCCGCGCCTCGTAGACCGTCTTGGCCAGCTGCCAGCCGTTGTAGTTGGACACGCCCCAGTAGCGGATCTTCCCGGCCCGGATCAGCTCGTTCGCGGTGGAGATGGTCTCGGTGATCGGGGTCTGCCCGTCCCACTGGTGCAGGTAGAGCAGGTCGAGGTGGTCGGTCCTCAGCCGCGTCAGGCTGTCCTCGACGGCCCGGGTCACGTGGATCCGGCTCGCGCCGCCGTCGTTGGGGCCGTCCCCGGTGGGGGTGCGGGCCTTGGAGGTGAGGACGACGTCGTCCCGTTTGCTGCCCAGGACCTCACCCAGCACCCGCTCGGCGTCCCCGCCGGAGTACAGGTTGGCGGTGTCGATGAAGTTCACGCCGCGGTCCAGGGCCTCGTCGATCTGCCGGCGGGCCTCGTCCGGGCCCAGCCCCGCGATCTTCTCGAACCCTCCGCCGGAGCCGAAGGGGATGGTGCCCAGGGCCAGCCGGGAGACGTACAGGCCGGAGCTGCCGAGTCGGGTGTATTCCATGGAAGAACTCCTCTGCTCGTGGTGCGGTGGTGGTGCTTCCTGCGGGTGCTCCCGGGCGGCCGGCGGGCCGGGCGCCCGGGAGCACGGTATGCGGCAACGACGAACCGGGGCTCAGGAATTCCGGGAGCGGGCCTCGGCGGTGGTCAGCCGGTGGGCCAGCGTGGTGAACTCGCCCACCGCCTCGGTCCAGTCCTCCAGCAGCGCCCACAGGTTCAGGCCCCGGCACCGGCGCTGCTCGACCCGGTCCGCCAGGGCGGCGAAGACGGCCGAGCGCAGCTCGGTGTTGATGTTGATCTTGCCGATGCCCGCCAGCGGCGCGCGGACCAGCATGGTCTCGGGGATCCCGGAGGCGCCGTGCAGCACGAGCGGGGTCCGTTCGGCGGCCTCGCAGATCTGCTCCAGACGGCTCCAGTGCAGCCGCGGGGTGCCCCGGTAGTGACCGTGCACGTTGCCCACGGCCACGGCCAGCAGGTCCGCGCCGGACCCGTCCAGGAACCCGGGGACCTCGCCGGGGTCGGTCATGCCGCCGGCCGCGGAGGTCCCGGCCGTGTCCTCGTCCCCGGGCAGGCTGCCGAGCTCCGCCTCGACCACCACGCCGGGGCCCACGAGCTCCCGGGCCCGCGCGACGAACGCGGCGTTCTCGGCGGCGGGCAGGGCGGAGCCGTCGGCCAGGACGGCGTCGACGCCGGCCGCCACCGCGTGCTCGATCAGGTCCAGGTCCACGGCGTGGTCGAGCTGCACGCACACGGAGGTGGCGGCGTCGTCGGCGAGTCCGCGCAGCGCGGTGATGAGGCGGCGTCCGGCGGTCCCGGCGGCAGCCTTGGGCGGGACCAGGAGGATCACGGGGCGGCCCGCGCGCTCGCTGGCCGCCACCACGGCCTGGGCGGTGGTGAAGTCGTAGGTGCTCAGCGCCGGCACGGCGGTGTGGGCGGCGAGAGCGGAGGTGACGACGTCGAGCAGGTGGGCGCGCATGGGCACAGTCCTTCGGGATATGCGGTCAGCGGTCGGCCGGGGAGGCGTCCCCGAGCACGTAGGTCTTCAGGTCGGCGAGCGTCTGCTGCATGTGCTCGTCCATGGCCTGCCGGGCCCGGGCGGGGTCGGCGGAGGCCAGGGCGGAGACGATCTTGCGGTGCTCGGCGATGGCGTGGGCCTGGATCTCCGGCACGCGGGAGGTCTGGGCCCGCCGCTGCGTGAGCACCCGGTGCAGGGGCTCGAACAGCACGGCGATGAACACGTTGCCCGAGGCCTGCAGGATCCGCTCGTGGAAGCGCAGGTCGGCGGTCACGAAGGCCGCCACGTCCTGGGCCCGGTGGGCGTCCTCCATGGCGTCGGCGTCCCGGGCCAGACCGTCCAGCTCCTCGGCGGAGAGCCGCCCGGCGGCCAGCTCGCAGGCGCCGGTCTCCAGGAAGCGGCGCAGCTCGATCAGCTGCACGGCCGCCGCCGCGTCGTCCTGCCCCTCCGAGACCGCCCGGATCACGGCGTCCAGGGACGCCCACCGGGACACGGGGTTCACGAACGTGCCGCGCCCGCGCTCCACGCGCAGGATGCGCTGGGCGCCCAGGGTCTTGATCGCCTCCCGCACCGTCATGCGGCTGACCTGGTGCTCCGCGCTGAGGTCGATCTCGCCGGGCACCACCGACCCGGGCGGGAAGTCTCCCGCGACGATCCGGTCCAGGAGGGCGTCGGCGACCTGGTCGACCAGGGACGGGCGGGCCATGGTGCTCCTCTGGGTGCGGTGGACGGCTGACAGCGGCGCCTGTGCACGCTCCCGCCTCTGGGGGAAAAGCCTAGCAACCGAGTCATGTCAGATGTCTGGTCTTTTCCCCGGGGGAGGCCGAGCGTTGACCACGTGTCGTACCTCACATAAGATGTCTGACATCTTACAGGTCGGCCTGCGGGCCCGGAGCTCAACGAGGATCTCATGACCACCACCACACTCGTCCTGCTGGGACTGGCCGCCGTCGTGGTCATCCTGGGACTGATCATCAAGGGCAGGGTGCATCCCTTCCTGGCCCTCATGATCGCCGCCGCCGCGCTCGCCCTGGCCGCCGGGATCCCGCTCCCCGAGGTCGTCCCCACGCTGACCACCGGCATGGGCAACACCCTGGGCAGCGTCGCCCTCATCGTCACCCTCGGCGCCATGCTCGGCCGCATCATCGAGGTCTCCGGCGGCGCCGACGTCCTGGCCCGCTGGCTGCTCGACAAGTTCGGGGAGAAGCGCGCGCCCTTCGCCCTGGGCGCCACCGGCTTCATCTTCGGCATCCCGGTGTTCGTGGACGTCGGGCTGATCGTGCTCATCCCGATCGTCTTCGGCGTGGCCCGCCGGCTCGGCGGCAACATGCTCGCCTACGCCCTGCCCATCGTGATCGCCATGCTGACCGTGCACGTCATCGTTCCGCCGCACCCGGGCATCGTGGGCGGCTCCGAGCTGCTGGGCGCCGACATCGGCCTCGTGCTGCTGCTGTCCTTCATCCCGGCGATCCCGATGTGGCTGTTCGGCCACTGGCTGGCCATGCGGCTGGCCCGGACCGCCCACGTGGAGATCTCGCAGGACGACGTCCTGCAGAGCGTCGGCGGCACCGGCCGCACCGGCGTGGTGCAGACCAAGGCGCCCAGCACCGGCCTGGTGCTGGCGATGATCGCCCTGCCGCTCGTGCTGATCATGCTGCAGACCACCAGCGCGCTGGTGCTGCCCGAGGACAACGGGATCCGCACCGTGCTCTCCATGGTCGGCGCGTCCCCGATGGCCCTGCTCATCGGCGTGATCACCGCCTCGGTCCTGCTGGGCTACCGCCGCGGCTGGGGCCGTGAGGAGACCGAGCACGTCATCAACTCCGCGCTCCCGCCGGTGGCCGCCGTCATCCTCATCACCGGCGCCGGCGGCATGTTCGGCTACGTGCTGCGGGAGACGGGCGTCTCCGAGGCCGTGGCGGAGGTCCTCGGCGGGACCGGGCTGCCCGTCATCGTGCTGGCCTACATCATGGCGGCCCTCATCCGGGCGGCGCAGGGCTCGGCGACCGTCGCGATCCTCACCACGGCGCCGCTGATCGCGCCCCTGGCCGCGGCGCAGAGCCTCTCCCCCGTCCAGATGGCCATGCTCGCGCTGTCCATCGGCGTGGGCTCCATGGCCCTGAGCCACGTCAACGACTCCCTGTTCTGGGTCTGGAGCCGCTACTTCCGGGTGCCGGTCGGGACCGCCCTGCGGACCTACTCCGTGCTGTGCACGGCCACGTCCTTGGTCGGGTTCCTGGTGGTGTCCGTCCTGTGGCTCGTCCTCTCCTGACCGCCCCGACGCCCCGCCGCAAGGAGCTCTCCGCATGACCACCCCGCGCACCCTGCTCGTGCTCGACGACGACCCCACCGGGTCCCAGTGCGTCCACGACGTCGACGTCGTCCTCGAGCTCGACCCCGCTCCCGTCCTCGACGTCGTCCGGCACCCCGGGCGCACCTGCTTCGTGCTCACCAACAGCCGCGCCCGCCCGGAGGCCGAGGCCGTGGCGATCAACACCGCGCTCGTCTCGGCGGTGCTGCAGGAGCTCGCCGCCGAGCGGCTGCCGCTGCCCCACCTGGTCTCCCGCAGCGACTCGACGCTGCGCGGGCACGTCATCGCCGAGCCCACCGCCCTGGCCGACGTGCTCGCCGAGCAGGGCGTGGCGGTCGACGGCTTCCTCTTCGCCCCGGCCATGATCGAGGCCGGCCGCTACACCGAGGACGACGTCCACTACGCCGTCCTGCAGGGGAAGCCGATGCCCGTGGGCGAGACCGACTTCGCCGCCGACGCGACCTTCGGCTACTCCTCCTCCGACCTCAAGGACTTCCTCGTGGAGCGCTCCGGCGGGGCGCTGGAGCGGGACGCGATTCTGTCCGTCGGCCTGGAGGACATCCGCGCCGGCGGCACGGCCGCGGTCGCGGACATCCTGCGCCGGGCGATGGACCGGGCCTGGGTGGTGGTCAACGCCACCGACTACGCCGACTTGGACACGGTGGCGCAGGCCCTGGCCGTGCTCGAGGCCGAGGGCCGCACGTTCGTCACCCGCTGCGGGCCGTCCTTCGTGCGCCCGCTGGCCGGGCTCACGGACTCGCGGGTGCTCGGGCCCGAGCACATCACGGTGGGGCGCGGGCGGCTGCCCCACGGGCTGGTGGCCGTGGGCTCCCACGTGGGGCTGACCAACCGCCAGCTGGCCGAGCTGCGCGCCCGGCGGGACCTCTTCGAGGTGGAGCTGGACGTGCCCACCCTGCTCGACGACGACGCCCGCCCCGGCCACGTGGCCGACGCCGCCGCGCGCATCGTCGAGGCGTTGGCGAGCCGCGACGCGGTGGTGTGGACGAGCCGCGAGCTCGTGCGCACGGAGGACCCCGACGAGTCGCTGGCCATCGCCCGCTCCGTCTCGGACGCCCTCGTGGAGGTCGTGCACGTCGTGGCCCGGTCCCGCCCGGCGTGGGTCGTGGCCAAGGGCGGGATCACCTCCCACGAGGTCGCCCACCGGGGCCTGGGCATCCGCCGGGCGAGCGTGACCGGCCAGTTCTTCCCCGGCCAGATCTCCCTGTTCCAGCCCACCGACGCCCCCGCCACCACCCAGGGCGGGCCCTACGTGGTCTTCCCCGGCAACGTGGGCGGGGAGTCCGCCCTCGCCGACGTCGTG
Source organism: Kocuria sediminis (assembly GCF_009735315.1). NCBI lineage: Bacteria > Bacillati > Actinomycetota > Actinomycetes > Micrococcales > Micrococcaceae > Kocuria > Kocuria sediminis. Next base: position 208,310 of record NZ_WOGU01000005.1, on the reverse strand, counting down.
GACGTCCTCGACCGGGCCGCCGAGCGCGCCCGCACCACCGCACATCCCCGCACCTCTGCATCCCAGGAGAACCCGTCATGAGCACACCCCTGTCCGTCGGCTTCCTCGGCCTCGGCGCCATGGGCGCCCCCATGGCCCTCACCCTGGCCCGCGCCGGCTTCCCCGTCCGCGGCTTCGACGTCTCGCCCCGCGCCCAGGAGCACGTGGGCGACGCCGTGGCGCTGCTGCCGGATCCCCGCGAGGCGGCGGCCGGCGCGGACGTCGTCGTCGTCATGGTCGCCACCGGCGCCCAGCTGCACGACGTCCTGTTCGGCGAGCGGGGCATCGCCGGGTCCCTCGCCCCGGAGACGGTACTGCTCGTGATGGCGACCGTCGGGCCCCAGGCCGTGGAGTCCTGCGCGCAGGGCCTCGAGGCCCGCGGGGTGCGGCGGGTCGTGGACGCGCCGGTGTCCGGCGGAACGGCGCGGGCCGCCACCGGGGACCTGCTCGTGATGGTCGGCGGCGCCGAGGAGGACGTGGCCGCGGTCCGGCCGCTGCTGGACGCGATGGCCGCCAACGCGCCCGTGGTCGGGCCCCGGGTGGGCGACGGGCAGCGCTTCAAGGTGGTCAACCAGCTGCTGTGCGGCGTGCACATCGCCGTGGCGGGCGAGGCGCTGGCGCTGGCCGACTCCATGGGCCTGGACCCGGCGCAGTGCCTGGAGGTGCTCTCCACCGGGGCCGCCACGTCCTTCATGTTCGAGGACCGCGGTCCGCGGATGCTGCAGGGCGATCAGGCGGAGGTCCGCTCCGCCCTGGACATCTTCGTCAAGGACATGGGCCTGGTCACCGACGCCGCCCGGGCGGTCGAGCAGCCGGTGCCGCTGGCCTCGGCGGCCGAGCAGCTCTACGTGCGCGGCCGCCGCGAGGGCCACGGCCGGCACGACGACTCCTCGGTCTACGACATCCTCCGCTCCCGGTAGCCCGCCCCGGGTGGCCCCGCCCCCGGGGCGGTCAGGCCCGGGGGCCCGGGGCGGCGACCAGCTCCTCGCGCATCTCCGCCACCGCCGCGCGGACGGCGGTCATCACGGCCTGCACGGCCGGGCGGCGCAGCAGGTCCGCCCGGGAGACCACCCAGTACTCCACCGGGAACCACAGCTCCTCCGGGAAGAGCCGCACCAGCTCCGGGACGCGCTCGGCGAGGTAGCAGGGCAGCAGCCCGATCCCGGCGCCGGCCCGGGTGAGCTCCACGTGCACCACCGAGGAGGTCGCGCCCACGCCCTGGCGCATCCGCGGGAACCGCCGGCGCGGGATGTCGAGCTCCGCGACGTCCTGCATGGAGTCCACGAAGTAGATCAGCGGGTGCTCCTGCACCTGCTCGGGCGTGCGCAGCGGCGGGTGGGCGGCGAGGTAGTCCTGCGAGGCGTAGACGCCCAGGGAGTAGTCGGCCAGGTGGAAGGCCTCCTTGCGCGAGACCTCCGGGCGCCCCACGACCACCTCCAGGTCGATGCCCACCGGGTTCGTCTGCGCCCGCCGGGCGGCGTTGATCATCTCCAGCCGCACCCCGGGGTGCTCCTGGACGACCCGCCGCATGGCCGCGCCCATGACCACGCCGCCGAAGCCGTCCGGGGCCAGTGCCCGCACCACGCCGCTGATCGAGTTGCCGCGCCCGCCGGGCCCCAGGGGCAGGGCGTCCACGGCGTGCTCGATCTCCTCGCCGGCGGCCACGAACTTCCGGCCCAGCTCGCTGGGCTCCCACATGTCCCCGGAGCGCACGAGCAGCCGGGCGCCCACGGCCTTCTCGAGCCCGGCCATCCGCCGCGACACGGTGGTGTGACTGAGCCCGAGATCCGCCGCGGCCCCCGCGTAGGACCCGTGGCGGACCACGGCGAGCAGGAGCAGGAGGTCGTCAGCGCCGTGTGACAAGGGGCTTCTCCTCCGGGGCGGAGCGCAGCACGGGCGACTGCGCACATTCGGGCGTCATGTGCATTTTTGCACAGGCACCGCGAGCGCATGGTCATTGTGAAGCGCAACACATATCCGCACACTGTAGGCAAACAATGTGACCACAGTCACCGTTCATCCAGCAGCAGGAGAATCCCATGAGCACTGAGGACAGGGTCGCCGCCTCGGCGGACCCGAACGACTCGCCGGAGAACCGGGGCGGGCTGAAGAAGGTCGTGGCGGCCTCGATGGCCGGCACGGTCGTGGAGTGGTACGAGTTCTTCCTCTTCGCCACCGCCTCCACGCTGGTCTTCGGCCAGCTGTTCTTCGTGGACACCGGCAACCCGCTGGACGGCATCCTCAAGGCGTTCCTGATCTACGCGGTGGGCTTCATCGCCCGTCCGCTGGGCGGCATCGTCTTCGGCCACTTCGGCGACAAGTACGGCCGCAAGCACCTGCTGCAGATCTCGATCGTCATGGTCGGCGCCGCCACGTTCCTGATGGGCTGCCTGCCCGGCTTCGAGCAGGTCGGCTACTGGGCCCCCGCCATGCTCGTGGTGCTGCGCTTCGTGCAGGGCTTCGCGGTGGGCGGCGAGTGGGGCGGCGCCGTGCTGCTCGTGGCCGAGCACTCCCCCAACAAGGAGCGCGGCTTCTGGTCCAGCTGGCCGCAGGCCGCCGTGCCGCTGGGCAACCTGCTGGCCACGATCGTGCTGCTCACCCTCTCGTTCACGCTCTCCGAGGAAGCCTTCCTCTCCTGGGGCTGGCGCGTGGGCTTCTGGCTCTCGATCGTCATCGTGGCCATCGGCTACTACATCCGCACCCACGTCACCGACGCCGCGATCTTCAAGGAGGCCCAGCAGGAGGTCCGCGAGGAGAAGTCCGCGGCCTACGGCGTGGGCGAGGTCTTCCGCCGCTACCCCCGCGGCGTCTTCGGCGCCATGGGCCTGCGCTTCGCGGAGAACATCCTCTACTACGTGGTGGTGACCTTCTCGATCACCTACCTGTCCACCCAGCGGGACGTGGACACCAGCCGGATCCTGCTGCTGCTGCTGATCGCCCACGTGATCCACGCGATCTGCGTGCCGCTCGTCGGCCGGGCCACCGACCGGGTGGGCCGGCGCCCGATGTACGCCGCCGGCGCCGCGCTGGGTGCCGTCTGGGCCTTCGTCGCGTTCCCGATGTTCGACACCGACAACAGCTTCATCATCCTCGCGGCCATCACCCTGGGCCTGATGATCCACGCGCTCATGTACGCCGGGCAGCCGGCCATCATGGCCGAGATGTTCCCCACCCGGATGCGCTACTCGGGCGTCTCCCTGGGCTACCAGGTGACCTCGATCGTGGCCGGCTCGCTGGCCCCGATCATCGCGACCGCCCTGCTGCGCGAGTTCAACTCGTGGGTGCCGATCGCCGTCTACATCGCCGCGGCCTGCCTCGTCACCCTGATCGCGGTGGCGACGCTGCGCGAGACCAAGGGCATCTCCCTCCAGGACGTCGACGCCGAGGACCGGCGCCGGCTCTCCGAGGAGAAGGCCGCCCGGGACCGGACCTCCTGATTTCCGCCGTCCTGCCCCGCCCGCGCCCAGCGGCGGACCGGTTCCCCGGTCCGCCGCTGGGCGCGCTGTGCACGACCCCCGCTGCGGGGCGCCCCGCACGTCACAGCCTTGCAGCTCACGACCTCGCAGCTCACGACCTCGCAGTTCACGACCTTGCTGAAGGGAACACACGATGACCACCATCACCTGGATCGGCCTCGGCCACATGGGCAATCCGATGTCCGCCAACCTCGTCCGGGCCGGCCACGAGGTCCGCGGCCACGACGTCAGCGCCGACGCCATGGCCGCCGCCCGGGACCAGGGCGTGCAGACGTTCGACAGCATGGAGGAGGCCCTCCAGGGGGCGGAGGTCGTGTTCACGATGCTGCCCAAGGGCGAGCACGCCCGGGCGGTCTACCTCGGGGACACCGGCGTCATCGCGCTCGCGCCGAAGAGCGCGCTGCTCGTGGACAGCTCCACGATCGACGTGGAGACCGCGCTGGAGCTGCACCGGGCCGCCCGGGAGGCCGGCTTCCGCTTCGTGGACGCGCCGGTCTCCGGCGGGATCAGCGGCGCCGCCGCCGGCACCCTGACGTTCATGGTCGGCGGGGAGGCCGACGACGTCGCGGCCGCCTCCGCCTGCATCGAGCCGATGGCGCGCAAGATCGTGGCCACGGGCGAGGCCGGCACCGGCCAGTCGGCCAAGATCGTCAACAACATGATGCTGTTCATCTGCCTCGAGGCCTGCGCCGAGGGTTCCGTGCTCGCCGACCGCCTGGGCCTGGACCCGAAGGTGTTCTGGGACATCGCCTCGGTGTCCTCCGGCAACTCCTGGGCCCTGCAGACCTGGTACCCGGTGCCCGGCATCGTGGACTCCGCCGCGGCCAACAACAACTTCGAGGCGACCTTCAGCGCGACCCTCGCGGCCAAGGACGCCGGCCTGGCCCTGATGGCGGGCGAGCAGACCGGCGTGCGGCTGCCCGCCGCGGAGCTCGTGGCTGAGCGGCTGCAGCAGCTCATCGAGGAGGGCTACGGGGACAAGGACTGCTCCCTCATCACCAAGTACGCCGCCCCGGACGGGAAGATCCCGGGCTGGGACCCGGAGAAGGCCTGAGCGGCGACCACACCACAGGAGGACACCATGCAGGACACCAAGCAGAGCGCCGAGACGCGCGCGCAGCAGGACGCCGAGCAGGGCGCCCAGGACCCCCGGGGCGCCGGGGAGGTCATCGAGCACTTCGTCGACGGGAGGCGCCACGGCGGCTCCGAGCGGTCCGCACCCGTCTACAACCCCGCGACCGGGCAGGTGGCCAAGCAGGTGCTGCTGGCCTCCGCCGAGGAGGTCGCCACCGCCGTGGAGGCCGCCGAGGCCGCGCTGCGCGGCTGGCGGGCGACCAGCCTGGCCAAGCGGACCGCGATCATGTTCAAGGTCGAGAACATCATCCGGGAGCGCACCCCGGAGCTGGCCGAGATCGTCACCGCCGAGCACGGCAAGGTCCTCTCGGACGCGGCCGGGGAGATCGCCCGCGGACTGGAGAACGTGCAGTTCTGCACCGGGCTGATGCACCACCTGAAGGGCGAGCACCTCGAGCAGGCCGCCACCGGCGTGGACGTGCACCAGATCCGCCAGCCGGTGGGCGTGGTCGCGTGCATCACCCCGTTCAACTTCCCGGCCATGGTGCCGCTGTGGATGATCACCACCGCGATCGCCGCCGGGAACACCGTGGTCCTGAAGCCCTCGGAGCGGGACCCCTCCGCCTCCGTGTGGATCGCCGAGGCCTTCGCCGAGGCCGGCCTGCCCCCGGGCGTGCTCAACGTGGTGCACGGGGACAAGGTGGCGGTGGACGAGCTGCTGACCAACCCGCTCGTGAAGGCCGTGTCCTTCGTGGGCTCCACCCCGATCGCCCAGTACATCTACGAGACCGCGGCCGCCCACGGCAAGCGCGTCCAGGCGCTGGGCGGGGCGAAGAACCACATGGTGGTCATGCCGGACGCCGACCTCGACGGCGCGGCCGACGCGGCGGTCTCGGCCGCCTACGGCTCCGCCGGGGAGCGCTGCATGGCCATCTCGGTGGTCGTGGCGGTGGGGGACACGGCGGACCCGCTGATCGAGCGGATCACCGAGCGGGTCGGGAAGCTGACCATCGGCCCGGGCACCGACCCCGCCTCGGAGATGGGCCCGCTCATCACGCCGCAGGCCCTGGAGCGGGTCAACGGCTACGTGACGGGGGCGGAGGCCGAGGGCGCGACCGTCGTGGTCGACGGGACGAAGCAGGAGTTCGAGGGCGACGGCTTCTTCACGGGCGTGTCGCTCATCGACCACGTGAAGCCGGGGATGAAGGTCTACGACGAGGAGATCTTCGGCCCGGTCCTGTCGGTCGTGCGGGTCGGCAGCTACGACGAGGCCGTGCGGCTGATCAACTCCAACCAGTTCGCCAACGGCACCGCCGTGTTCACCCGCGACGGCAAGACCGCCCGGGAGTACCAGTTCGACATCGAGGTGGGCATGGTGGGGATCAACGTCCCGATCCCGGTGCCGATCGGCGCGTTCTCCTTCGGCGGCTGGAAGAAGTCCCTGTTCGGCGACACCCACATGTACGGGCCGGAGTCGTTCAACTTCTACACCCGCCGCAAGCTGGTCACCACCCGCTGGCCGGAGCCCTCGGAGTCCCAGATCAACCTGGGCTTCCCGACCCACTGACGGCGCCCCGCCGCACCCCGATCGCCGAGTGACCACGTCCGCCCCGACCGACCACGACATCCCGTGGTCGGTCGGGGCGGACGTGGTCACTCGCGCGCGGCGGGCCGGTCGGCGGCCTCGCTAGGCTGGGAGGACCCCCGCACCCGCCCGGAAGGACGCCCGTGAAGACGATCGTCGCGAGCCTGCTCGTGCTGGCCCTGGTGCTGACCTCGGCCGGGGTGCTGCTGACCTCGCTGGACGCCCAGGAGTGGCTGCCCACGGTGGTGCTCGCCGCGCTGGCCTACCTCGGGACCTTCGCGCTGTACCGGCGGATGCGGGACCGCTACGCCGACCGGGAGGATTGAGCCCGGCGGGGCTCGGCCCTCCCGGCGGGCGCCCGGCGCCGCCGGGCGCCCGAGCAGCGGGGCGCCGAGCGGTCAGGAGCGGTCGAAGTCGGCCTTGCGGATCAGCCCGTGCACGCCCACGGTGCGGTCCACCACCTGGGAGATCGCGAAGTCGGCGGCGGCCGAGAGGTAGGCGTAGGCCACGGCCCGCTCCATGCCCTTGTCCTGCTCGAGGAAGTCGAGGGCGTTGAGCACGGCCCGGCGCATCGCCACGTCCAGGTCCGAGTTCTGCGCGCCGCCGCCCGCGCCGTCCGGGTCGGAGAGCCCGATGGGGATCCAGTGCTCGGCGGTCTCGGCGAACGGGTAGGAGTGGGCCACGGACGGGGCGTCCCCCTCCCCCGCGCGGCAGACGGTGAGCCGGAAGGTCCCGCGCAGCGAGCCCTCCATCGCGGTGAACGCCACCTCGCCGTCGCCCATGGCCATGTGCGGGTCGCCGACGTAGAACAGGGCGCCGTCGGTCTGCACGGGCAGGTAGAAGGTGGAGCCCACGCCGAGGTGGCGGATGTCGATGTTGCCGCCGCCGAGGGTGGGCGGGATCGAGTTCAGCAGGTCGTCCGTGGGCCCGGCGCCCCGCTGGTGGGCGACGCCCATCATGCCCATGAACGGGCGCAGCGGAAAGCGCACCGCCCCGCCGGCCATGACGCCCTGGCCGTGCTCGACCGGGGTGAACGTGGAGACGTTGCCGTACTCCTCCGGGTTCCCGGTGGCGCGACCGTCCGTGCCCACAGCCGGCAGGATGTCCTCCACGAGGAGGTCCGCCACCGGGCCCCCGCGGGCAGGCCCCGGGAGCGCGCCCTTGCCGTGCCTGCTGGAGACCACCCCGTAGGGCACCCGCAGGTCCGCGCGCAGGGTCTCGATCTTCAGCACGTCGCCGGGCCGGGCCTCCTCCACGAACACGGGCCCGGTGACCACGTGCGGGCCGTCGCGGTCGAAGTCGCGCTCGGTGCGGTCGTAGTCGCGGGCGATCTCCACCGCGTCGTCGAGCACTCGGGACCTCGGAACGCCCTGCCCGGCGAAGAACTCCACCGGGTCCCGGCCCTGGTCCTCGAGGATCCCCTCGTGGGAGACGGCGTCGATGGTGATCGTCCGCCCGGAGCGCATCCGCAGCGCGGGCTCGGCGTCCACGGACGGCACGTAGCCCCACAGGACGCGGTCCACCTCGGAGGGCAGGTAGTGGTCACCGGGGATCGGTCCCCGGCTCGGCTGGAGGACCGTGCCGCGGAAGCCGGGCCGCCCGCCCCCCGACGACGAGGACCCGGCTCCGGCACCCGAGGCGGCGGCCACCGCGGCGCCCGCGCCGGTGGTGGTGACGGCACCGGCGGCGGCCACGCCGGCGGCCGCCCGGAAGAAGGTGCGCCGGCCGAGGCCGCGCTGGAGTTCGTCGGCGGCTCGTCGTGCGAGGTGCTCGCGCATGGGTGGTCTCCTGAGGTCAGCAGCGGGGTCGTCGAATGACTACGACCCTAGGGAGACGGTGTTACGGACTCGGCGCGGCCGGGTTTCGGCGCGGTGACGGCGCAGGCAGCTGCCGCCGGGCAGCGCGCGAAGGGAGCCGCGGCGGGAGCGCGGGGCAGGGAGTTGGACAGGTCACCGGGCGCCCCGGCCGTGGTGCTCCGGCCGGCGGCAGGCAGCCCGACCTCGTCGTCGGAACCGCGCACGGACGCCCGTGTGACCTGCGTCACCCAGCGTAGAGGCTGGAGCGTGGTCGTAGTGAATGCATGCGCAATATGACCATTGCAACTGCACACGCCGAGGGGATCGGCGCGGATTCCCGCGGTGTCAGGAGAAGTCGGCCTTGCGGATCCGCCCGTGCGCGCCGACCGTGCCGTCCCCCAGACGGGTGACGGCGAACTGCGCGGTGGCCGAGAGGTAGGCGTGGGCGATCGGCCGGTCCAGGCCGCGGTCCCGCTGCAGGAACTCCACGCCGGCACTCACCGCCCGGAGCATGGCCGTGGTCATGCAGAAGGACCGCTCGTCGTCCCCGGCTCCGGTCCGGCCCGCCGGCGCCTCGGGCGCCTCGACGCGCGAGTGCCCGACGACGATCCAGTGCTCGTCGGTCTCGGCGAAGGGGTGCCGGTGCGCCACGGACGGCAGGTCCTGCGTGCCGGCCGGGCACACGGTGAGCCGGAAGGAGCCGCGCGGGTCCTCCTCGGCCGAGCCCAGGGCCCGGCACAGCTCACGGGGGCAGAAGGCCGTGCCCTGGGTGCGGACGGGCAGGTAGGCGGTGCACCCGGACTCCAGCGGCGCGCTCCCGCCGGTCAGGCCCAGCACCTCGACCCGCAGCACGTCCCCGGGCCGGGCGGCGGCGAGGAAGGCCCGGCCCGTGGCGAGGTGGGGGCCGGCGCCGTCGAGGGCCGGGATCTCCTCCGGGCGCTCCGGCGCCCGGTGCGGCGCGGGGGCCGACGGGACGTCCGGGGCCCCCGGGACGCCGGGATCCGTGGCGGCGGGCTGCGGGCGGCCGAACCCGGGCACGCCGATCCCGGTGGACGGGTGGGCGGCGCGCGCGGCGGCGGCGCGGGCCCGCGCCCGCTCCTCCTCGGTGCCGGCGGGGTCCACCGCGGTGCCGCCCACCACGCGCAGCGCCGGCCGCCGCCCGTGCGGCAGGGTGGGCGCGGGTCCTGGTCCGGCGTGCTCGGTCATGGGTGCTCCTTGGGGGCGGGGCGAGGGATGCTGCTCCGAACTGTAGGAAAGCCGTGTTACTGCACCGGGCACGGCACGTTTCCGCGACGTGACGGCGCCCATAACGAGACGAAGCATGCCACGGACCGCCGCACAAGCCCCATACATGACGATTGCGACGAGGACGCGGCCGTCCCGCCGTCGCGGCACGCCATAGTCTGGCGGGATGGAAGTCCACAAGGCCCAGGCGTTCCTCGCCGTCGCCGAGGAGCTGCACTTCGGCCGGGCGGCCAAGCGCCTGCACATGGCGCAACCACCCCTGAGCCGGCTGATCCGGCAGCTGGAGGCCGAACTGGGCGCCACCCTGTTCGAGCGCAGCACCCGCCACGTGACGCTCACCCCGCAGGGCGAGGCCCTCCTCGAGCCGGCCCGGGAGCTGGTCATGCTGGCCCTGCGGATCAAGGACGTGGTCCGCAGGTCCCAGGAGGGCGAGATCGGGCGGGCCCGGCTGGGCTTCGCCGGGGCCTCCGTGAACCAGGCGGTGGGCGAGCTGGCGCGGCAGGTCCGCCGGCTGCGCCCGGGGATCAGCCTGGAGCTCTACAGCTCGCAGTTCTCCCACCTCGGCCTGCAGAAGGTCCTGGACGACTCCCTCGACCTGGTGATCGGCCGCTGGGACTTCCTGCCCCCGGAGGTCGACTCCCGGCTCGTCGCCCTCGAGGAGCTGCTCATCGCGCTGCCGGAGAGCCACCCGCTGGCCGGCCGCGAGACCGTCGACGTCGAGGACCTCGCCGCGGAGGCCTGGATCGTCCTGCCCGGAGGGGCCGGGGCCACGCTGCCCAACCGGCTGAACACCCTGGCGATGAACGCCGGCTTCGTCCCGCGGATCGTGCAGGTGGCCCCAGACTCCTGGACGCTGGTGGTGCTGGTGGGCGCCGGGATGGGCATCTCCCTGATCCTCTCCAGCGTGCGGGACAACGTCCCCTCCCGGGGCGTGGTCTACAAGCCGCTGACCCGGGAGCAGAAGCCCGTGGAGGTCCGGCTCATCTGGCGCCGGGGGGACCCCAACCCCGCGCTGCAGTCGGTCATCGAGATCTCCGAGACGGTGTTCCCCGCACCCGCCGACCCCTCGGTCCCGGAGGACCCGCTCCCGGCGCCGTGACCCCGGCCGTGACCCCCGGCATGACCGCCCCGTGCCGGACGGTCAGCTGAAGGCCGAGATACCGGTGATGTCCCGGCCCACGAGCAGCGCCTGGATGAAGTCGGTGCCCTCGTAGGTGGAGACGACCTCCATGTCCGTCATGTGCCGGATGATGTGGTTCTCCAGCAGCAGCCCGTTGCCGGCGAGCAGGTCGCGGGCCTCGTTGCAGATCCACTTGCCCTTCTGCGCGGTGGCCATCTTCACCATCGAGGCCTGCGCGTTGGACAGCTGCCCCCGGTCGGCGAGCTCGGCCATCCGGTCGCACAGCAGCTGCATGGCGGTGAGCTCGCTGAGCATGTTCGCCAGCCGGGACTGCACGAGCTGGTAGCTGCCGATCGGGTGGCCGAACTGCTTCCGGCGGGAGGCGTAGTCGGCGGCGATCTCGAAGGCGGCCATCGCGTGCCCCACGGCCTCCCAGGCGGCACCGCCGCGGGTGGCCTGCAGCACCCGGGAGACGTCCTTGAAGGACCGGCAGTGCTCCAGCCGGTTGGCGGCCGGCACGCGCAGCCCCTCGAGCACGATGTCGGCCTGCTGGATCGCCCGCTTGCCCACCTTCCCGGTGATGACCTCGGGCCGGTAGCCGGCCGGGTGCTCCCCGGCGGCGGTCTTCTCGACGACGAAGGCGTTGACCTTCCCGTCCTCGGTGTTGCGCGCGAACAGCACGACCACGTCGGCCGCGTGCCCGTTGCCGATCCAGCGCTTGTGCCCGTCGATCACCCAGGAGTCCCCGTCCCGGCGGGCGGTGGTCTCCAAGGCCACGGAGTCGGAGCCGTGCTCGGGCTCGGTGAGGGCGAACGCCCCGGTCTTCTCCAGCCGGGCCATGGCCGGCAGCCAGCGGTCCTTCTGCTCCTCGGACCCGAGCATGTTCAGCGCGCCCATGCACAGGTTGCCGTGCACGCCCAGGAACGTGTTGATGCTGCCGTCCACCCGGGCCATCTCGCGGGCGACCATCCCGGCGGCCTTCCGGCTCATCCCGGGGCAGCCGTGGCCCTGGATGGTGGTGCCGATGATGCCCAGCTCGGCCAGGCCGGGCAGCAGCTCCCAGGGGAACTCGGCGCGCTCCCAGTAGTCGTTGATCAGGGGCAGCACCTGGCCCTCGGCGAAGGCGCGCACCCGGTCCCGCACGGCGATCTCCTCGGGGCTGAGGTCGTCGTCGAGCCGGAAGTAGTCGGAGGTCGCGGCGCCGGCGGGAACGGCGTCCGGGGACGCGGTCGAGGGAGCGCTGGAGGTGGTGGTCATGGTCGGTCCTTTCGTCGGCGGGTCGCAGGACCCGCGGTGGTGGGAAGGGGCGGGGGCGCCGGGGCCGGCTCCGGGCCCCGGGTGGCCCGCAGCAGCAGGAGCAGGCCCAGGGCGGCCACGGCGAGCGCGGGGAAGACGAGCAGCGAGGCGCCGGTGGCCCAGGCCAGGGAGACCGCGGAGTAGCCGGCGGCCATGGAGAGGAAGCGGATCATGTTGTGGATGCCCACGGCGGTGCCCGAGCGGCCGGCGGGCGAGAGGACGAGCTCCGTGGCCGCCGCGCTCTGGGCGAAGGCGATGCCGGTCCCGGCGAGCACGAGCCCCAGCACCACCAGGGACACGACCACCCAGCGGGCCGTGCCCAGCCCGGAGGTCGCCATGGCCACGGTCACCACGGGGGCGGCCAGCACGACCAGCACGGCGCCGCGGCCCAGCTGCACCCGGCTGCCCCGCCGCCGGCCGACCCGCGCGGCGGCGGGACCGGCGGCCGTCATGGCGAGCGCGAGCGTGAAGACCACGCCCCCGATCTGCGCCGGCCCCAGCCGCAGCTCGGCGCCGAGGAACAGCGGCACGGCCACGATGGCCACCGCCAGGGTCCCCATGGCCAGCCCCGCCCCGGCCGCGGCCGTGAGATAGGCCGGGTCCCGCAGCAGGGCGGGGTCCAGCAGGGGCCGGGGCGCCGTGCCGTCCGCCGCCGCCCGGCGGGCCCGGCGCCGGGAGAGGTGGGCGAACAGCCACCAGCCGAGCACCGCGCAGACCGCGAGCAGCGCCACCGCGGTCCACGGGCCGGTCTGCCCGGCCAGCAGCACGGCGGTGGCCGTGGAGCCGCCGCCCACCACGAGCCAGGCCATCGCGGCCACGTGCATGGGCGGGCGGCGCCGCCCGGTCCGGGGCATGGACGCCGCGAGCAGGACCATCAGCACGAGCACCAGCCCGGCGTGCACCAGGAAGACCCAGCGCCAGCCCAGGGCCTCGGTGAGGAGCCCGCCGAAGGGCGGTCCCACGGCCTGACCCACGCCGATGGCCGAGGCCCACGCGCCCATGGTCTGCGCCGTGCGCTCCGGCCAGGTGCTGACGAGGGCGGCCTGCACGCACGGCGGGATCGCGCTGCACGCCGCGCCCTGCACGGCGCGGGCGGCGACCAGGGTGTCCAGGCCGGTGGCCGAGGCCGCCGTGAGCTCCGCGAGCACCATCACCCCGAGCGCTGCGATGAGGAAGGTCTTCACCCCGAGCCGGTCGCCGAGCCAGCCGGCCAGCGGCACCGCCGTGGCCATGGCGATCGTGAAGGCGCTCACGGCCAGGACGGACTGCTGGGCCGTCATGCCCAGGTCGGTGCGGATCACCCACAGCGGCGCGTTGATGACGTTGGAGGACATGGTCCCCAGCGCGGTGGTGGCCAGCAGCGCCGGGTACGCGATCCGCCGCACGCCCCGCCCGGGCCGCACCGACGCGCTCATGCACGCGCGGTCACGGGATCCGGCGCCGGGGCGGGCTCCCGGGCCGGCGCCGACTCCGGGGACGGTTCCGGGCCGCGCTCCGGCTCCGGAGCCGCCCCGGCCCGCTCCTCCGGGTCCGGGTCCGGGACGACGAGGCCCGCCAGGACCGAGCGCACCCCCTCGGGCAGCGGCACGGACCGGCCGGTGGCCGGGTCCGTCTGCACGAGCACGGTCCGGGCCCGGGCCGCGGCCCGGCCGTGCTGGCGCAGCTCGTAGGCCACGGTGTAGGAGGAGCGGCCGAGACCGGCCACCCAGACGTGGGCGGTGAGCTCCGGGCCGTGGTCGATGGGCCGCAGGTAGTCCAGGGACAGGGAGACCACCACCCGGGGACGGGCGGGGTCCGGGACGCCGTCCTCCCCCAGCCAGGCGGCGACGGCCGAGAGCCGGGCCTCCTCGATCAGGGTCACCACGCGGGCGTTGTTGACGTGCCGGTTGAGGTCCTGGTCGGACCACCGCACGGGCAGCACGGTGCGGTGCACGGCGCTCACGACGCCTTCCGCACCGCGGGCCGCCCGCGCTCGAGCCAGGCCAGGACCCGGTCCCGGTCGCCGTCGAGCCGCGGCGGGGCCTGCGTGTAGTCGACCGGGGTGCGGCTGAACTCCACCGGGTGGCGGACCGTGGGGATCTCGCGGTCCCCCGACCCGGCGACGACCACCGGGTCCAGGCCGAGCCCCTCGGCGAACCGGACGCCCTCGTCCACCCCGAGGATCGGGGCGCAGGGCACCTGCACCGCCTTGAGCCGCTCGAACCAGTCCTCGGCGTCCCGGGCGGCGAGCCGGTCGATCATCAGCCGGCGCAGCTCCACCCGGTTCGCGTTGCGCGCGGACACCGTGCGGAACCGCTCGTCCTCGGCCAGCTCCGGGGCCCCGAGGCACCGGCAGAGCCGGGCGAACTGCCCGTTGTTGCCCACGGCGATGACGATGTCCTTGTTCCGGGCCGGGAACGGCTCGTAGGGGTAGAGGCTGGGGTGCTCGTTGCCCATCCGGGTGGGCACGCTGCCGCCGGTCACGTAGGCGGCGGACTGGTTGACCAGCCCGGACAGGGCCGAGGTGAGCAGGTTCAGCTCCACGTGCTGTCCCGCCCCGGAGGCCTGGCGCTCGTGGAAGGCGCCCAGGATCCCGGTGGCCGCGTGCAGGCCCGTGATGACGTCGAACAGGGCCACGCCGGCCCGGTACGGCTCGCCGTCCTGGCTGCCGGTGAGGCTCATCATCCCGGAGAGGGCCTGGGCCAGCAGGTCGTAGCCGGGCAGGTCGGCGCCGCCCGCGGTGCCGAAGCCGGTGATCGAGGCGTAGACGAGGTCGGGGCGCCACGCGCTGACGCTCTCGTAGTCGAGGCCGTAGCGGGCCAGCCCGCCGGGCTTGAAGTTCTCCACGAGGATGTCCGCCCGGGCGACGATCTGCTCCACGACCGCGAGCTGCTCGGGGTCGGCGAAGTCCAGGGCGATCGAGTGCTTGTTCCGGTTGACCGAGAGGAAGAAGGTGCTCTCCCCGTCCCGGTGCGGCGGCACCCACGCGCGGGCGTCGTCCCCGGCGGTGGACTCCACCTTGATCACGGTGGCGCCCATGTCCGCCAGGAGCATGGTGCAGTAGGGCCCGGCGAGCACCCGGCTGAGGTCCGCGACCACCACCCCGGCGAGCGGGCCGGTGCCGGGGCGGCCGAAGATCTCCTGCAGGACGCGCAGGTCCTCGAACTGGCTCATGTCGTCTCTCCTCGTGGTTCGGTGGGGTGCGGCGCGCGGGCGGCGCTCAGCCGGCGTACTCGTACCAGCCGCGGCCGGTCTTGCGGCCGTAGCGGCCCTGCTCGTAGAGCCTCTGCACGGAGGGGTGCGGCAGGTCCGCGGGGTCCCCGCTCTGCTCGTGCTCGGACAGGCGGATCAGGTAGGACACGTCGATGCCCACCAGGTCCATGAGCTCGAAGGGGCCCATGGGGTGGCCCAGGGCGGTGCGTGCGGCCACGTCGATGTCCTCGAAGCCGGCCACGCCGTCGGCCTCCAGGCGCAGCGCCTCGTCCCGCAGGGCGCCCAGCAGGCGGTTGGCCACGAAGCCGGGCACCTCCCGGTTCAGCCGCACCGGCTGCTTGCCGAGCCGGCGGGCCAGCTCGAGGGTGGTCTCCACGGTCGCGTCCGAGGTCTGCGGGTTGCGCACCACCTCGACGCAGGCCATGACGAGCGCCGGGTTGAAGAAGTGCATGTTGCACACCCGGTCCCCGCGCCCGGTGGCGTCCATCAGCAGGGAGGAGGGGATGGTGGAGGAGTTGGTCGCCAGGATCGTGTGCTCGGGGGCGGCCTCGTCCAGGTCGGCGAACAGCTGCCGCTTGATGTCCAGCCGCTCCACGGCGGCCTCGAGCACGAAGTCGGCGGTGCGGGCCGCCTCCAGCGAGTCGGTGGTGTAGGCCATCCGGGCCAGGGCGGCGTCGACGTCCTCGCGGCTGCGGCTGCCCTTCTCGGCGAGCCGGCCGAGGCGGCGGTGCACCTCCTCCCGGGACCGCTCGAGGGCGGCCGGGTCGAGGTCGCTGGTGGTGACGGTGTAGCCGGCCAGGGCGAAGACCGCCCCGATCTGGGTGCCCATGGCCCCGGATCCCACGACGAGGACGTCGTGGACGGCGTCGATGCTCGGCTGGGGGTTCATGGTGGCTCCTTCGGGAGGCCGTGCGGGGCCTCGGGTGGTGGGTCGTGGTCGGTGTGCCGGCCGTGGTGCCGGCCGGGGGGCGTCTCAGGCGTCGCGGAAGCGCGCGGGCCGCTTCTCCAGGAAGGCGCGCGCGCCCTCGGCCTTCTCGTCGGCGGCGTAGAGCAGGGACTGGGCCAGGCGCTCCAGCAGCAGCCCGGTGCGCTGGTCCGTCTCGGCGCCGCCGCGCACCACGAGCTTGGCCAGGCGCACGGCCAGCGGCCCCTTGGCCAGGATCGTGCCCGCGGTGCCGAGCGCGGCGTCCAGCAGCTCCCCGGGGGGCACCACGCTGGTGACCAGGCCGATCCGCAGGGCCTCCTCGGCGTCGACGATCCGGCCGGTGAGGATCATCTCCTGGGCCCGGCCCAGGCCCACGAGCCGGGACAGCCGCTGGGTGCCGCCGGCGCCGGGGAGGATGCCGAGGCCGGCCTCGGGCAGCCCGAACCGGGCGCGGTCGGCGGCGATGCGGATGTCGCAGGACATCGCCAGCTCGTTGCCCCCGCCCAGGGCCACGCCGTTGACGGCGGCGATCGTGGGCAGCTCGAGGTCCTGGATCCGGTCCCAGAGGCGCTGCATCCGGGCCCGCAGCCCGTCCTGCAGCGTGTAGCCGGCCAGCTGGGAGATGTCCGCGCCGGCCACGAAGGACTTCTCCCCCGCACCGGTGAAGATCACCGCGTCGACGTCGGCCCGCCGCTCGCACGCGTCGAGGGCGGCCTCGATCCCGTCCAGCACCCCGACGTTCAGGGCGTTGCGCACCTCGGGCCGGGTCACGGTGACGACGGCGACGCGGCCCCGCAGCTCGGCGACGACGGTGCCGGTCCCGGTCTCGATGCCGGTGTCCGCGGCCGTGTCCGTGCCGGTGGTCGTCCCGGTCCCGGAGGTCGTCCCGGTGCCGGAGGTCGTGTCCGTGGTGGTCTCGCTCATGGCAGCTCCTTTCGGTCAGGCGGTCGCGGTCGCGGGCGCATCGACCCGGACGGCAGGGGCGTCGTCGTCGGTGGGCGCGCTCTTCACGGTGAGGAAGGTCAGCAGCACGCTCCCGGCCACGAGGACCAGGCCGGCGACGGCGGCGAGGACGGTCGGCAGGAAGAGCAGGAACCCGCCGACGGCCGCGGCGACCCGGAACAGCACGGGCATCCGGCGGTCGAAGCCGACCGTCCAGCCCTCGATCGCCGAGGCCAGGGCGTACACCCCCACGATGCTCAGCGCGAAGGCCAGCAGGATCCGCCCGGGCGTGTCCTGGGCGACGAGCGCCGGGTTGAGGGCGAAGCCGAACGGGACGATGTACTTCACCGCGCCCAGCTTCATGGCCGCCACGCTGGTGGCCATGGCGGGGGCCTTGGCCAGGCCCGCCGCGGCGAACGCGGCCAGGCCCACGGGCGGGGTGATGTAGGAGACGGACGCCCAGTAGATGACGAACAGGTGCGCCGCGAGCGGGTTCACCCCGAGGTCGATGACCGCCGGGACCATGACGATCGCCAGGAACACGTAGGCCGCGGAGATGGTCATGCCCATCCCGAGGATGAAGCAGGTGACCGCCCCGGCGATGAGGATGAGCACCACGTTGTCGCCGACCAGCGAGACCAGCTCGCGGGCCAGGGACAGGCTCACGCCGGTGGCGGTGAGGCCGCCGACGATCAGGCCCACGCCGGCGATGATCCCGATGATGTTGCCCAGCGTCCGCCCGGAGTCCACGAGGAAGTCGGTGAACTCCCGCAGGCCGAAGGTCTGGCCCGGGCGCAGGACGGCCACCACGAGCAGCACCAGGATCACCCAGTAGGGCACCTGCGCCTCGGAGCCGGTGACGAACAGCATCCCGGTGAGCAGGGCCAGCGCCAGCACGTAGGGCCAGCCCTGGCCCAGGGTGGTGAGGGTCCGGGGCAGCCGGTGGGCCGGCTCGCCCCGCAGCCCCTTGCGGGCCGCGTACCCGTCGACCTGCAGGTAGATGCCCAGGAAGTACAGGACGGCGGGGATGGTGGCGGCCACCAGGATCTCCGTGTAGGGCACCCCCACGAAGGAGACCATCAGGAAGGCCGCGGTGCCCATGATCGGCGGGGTGATGGACCCACCGGAGGAGGCCGTGGCCTCGATCCCGCCGGCGTAGGTGGCACTGAACCCGGAGCGCTTCATGGCCGGGATGGTCATGGGCCCGGTGGTCAGCACGTTGGAGACCGCGCTGCCGCTCATCATGCCCATCGCGGCGCTGCTGGCCACGGACACCTTGGCGGAGCCGCCGCGGTAGCGGCCGAAGATCGACATCGACAGGTTGTGGAAGAAGTCCGCGCCGCCGGTGTGCTGCAGGGCCACGCCGAAGACCAGGAAGCCGATGAGGATGGTCGCCGCGGTCTGGATCGGCAGGCCCAGCACGCCCTCGGCGCCCATGATGTGCACCTGCGCCAGCGTGGGCAGGTCGTAGGTCACACCCTGCAGCACCCCGATCGGCAGGCTCTCGGCCACCAGCGGGTAGAGCGAGAAGAGCAGGGCGATCACGGTGACCACCGTCCCGCCGGTGCGGCGCAGGGCCTCGAGGACCACGAGCCACAGCACGAAGGCGGCCACCGTGGCGGTGGTGGGCGCCATGAACTCCCAGCCGAAGTTCTTGATCCGGGTGCCGTTGACCGCGAAGTACACGCACACCGCCGCCGCGACCACCATGAGCAGCACGTCGTACCAGCGGACCGGGGACTCGTGCGGCACGGGCGCGTCGTCGTCGCGGCCGGCCCCGACCTTCGCGGCCAGGGGCACCTTGCGCAGCGGGTTGACGATGAACACGACCGGCAGGAAGGCGGCCAGGATCAGATAGAGGTAGGAGTTGGTGAGCAGGGACAGCCCGCCCACGTTCCAGAAGAAGACCTGGTTCATGGCCAGCAGCACGCCCAGGACGGTCAGCACGATGACGGCGGCCCGCCACGGGGTCGTCAGCCGGGTGTCAGTTCTCATCGTCGGTCTCCTCGCTCGGGTCGGTGGCCGGCTCGGTGTCCAGCTCCGTCTTCTTCCACTCGGCCCAGTCCTGCGCGAGCGTCTCCTCCGAGGAGGACCCGACGACGCCGGGCCACCCCTCCCGCATCCGCTCGCCGCGCTCGACGAGCTCCTGGTTCTTCCGCTCGAGCTCCTCGGTCCACACGCCGCGCTCCTCGAAGTAGCGGACGGTGCCCTCGTGGAACGGGACCACCAGCGGCTCCTTCAGGACGGCGTCGAAGGAGAACCGGTGGGTGTCCGGGGTGGTGGTCCCGTAGCTCTCGTAGTGCTCCACCATCGACTTCACGAGGTGGTAGACCTCGTCGGCGTCCCGGGAGGCCAGGGTCGTGAGCGGGATCGTGTACTCGAGCACGCGGGCGCTCTCGCCCTTCTCCATCCCGGCGCCGTCGGTGACCTCGCCGACCGAGACCATGGGCATGAGCTCGTCCCAGGTCTCGTAGCGGGCCGGGTCCGGGTCGTCGAAGCCCAGCCACTTCACGTCGTGCTTGGAGGAGAGCTCGTCGATGTTGGAGCCCACCACGTTCTGGTACAGGGCGTCGATCTGCCCGGCCTCCAGAGCGGCGATCTGCTCGCCGTAGGAGACGGGGACCTTCTGGACGTCGTCCCCGGTCAGGCCGCCGTAGTTGAGGAAGCCCTCCATCTTGTTGTTGATCGAGGTGTTGGCGGTCAGCTCGGGGAACCGCTTGCCCTCCAGGTCCGCGAAGGACTCGATCCCGCTGTCCTCGCGCACCAGCAGCCCGTAGTTGCCCAGCGGCGCCCACACCATCCGGAGGTCCTGGGGCCCCCACTCCGGGCTGGCGTACTCGTAGTCGCCCTCGAAGGCGTAGTAGTACTCGTCCCCGGCCCGGGAGTAGTCCACGGTGCCGTTGACCAGCGGGGCCAGCCGGCCGATGCCGGTGTCCGCGGTCATCAGGCGCACCTGGACGCCCTCCTCGGTGGTGAGCGTGTTCGCGATCGCGGCGAGGTCGTTGTACGTGCCGGTGCCCACGTTGTAGGTGGACCACACCAGCTGCTGCGGCAGCCCGTTCGGGCCCACCGGCTCCTCCCCTGCGGCGGCGGTGCACCCGGTCAGGCCCAGCAGGGCGACGGCGCCCAGGGCGGCGAACCGTGTTCTCGTTGTCCTCATGACGGCCTTTCGTCGTGCGGTGGGGGCGCTCAGCGCCCGGAGAAGGAGGGCTCGCGCCGCTCGAGGAAGGCCTGCTTGCCCTCCCGGAAGTCGGCGGTCCCGAAGAGCGCGGGCTGGTGCTCCCGCTCGAAGGCGAGGGCGTCCCCGAGGGAGCCGGAGGACTCGCGCAGGCCGCGCTTGAGCGCGGCGAGCGCCTGTGGGGCCCGCCGCGCGAGGTCCTGCGCGCCGGCGATCGCGGCGTCCAGCACGTCGGGGTCCGCCACCACGCGGTCGGCGAGCCCGGCGGCCAGGGCGGCCCGCGCGTCCACCGGCGCGCCCTCGAGCAGGACCGCCCGGGCCCGGCCGGGGCCCACGCGCTGGGCCAGCGAGTGCACCAGGCCCCCGTCGGGGACCAGCCCGAGGCGGGTGAAGGGGAACAGGAACCGGGCGGACTCCCCGGCCACCACGACGTCGCAGAGGCAGACGAGGCCCACGGCCACGCCGGCGGCGGGCCCGCGCACCGCGGCGACGACGGGTTTTTCCAGCGCGGCCAGCTGCTGCACGAGGCCCGCGACCTCCGCCATCCGGTCGGCCGACTCCGCGGCGCCGGCCGGGGGCATCGAGGCGAGGTCCCCGCCGCCGCTGAAGCAGCCGCCCGCGCCGGTGAGCACCACGGCGCCCACCGCCGGATCGGCCGCGAGCTCCGCCAGGACGACGCGCAGCCGGTCGCGCAGCTCGGCGCCGAGCACGTTGCGGCGGCGCTCGTCGTCCAGGGTCACGACGGCCACGGCGCCGGAGCGCTCGACGCGCACTCGCGGCGGGGCCTCGAGGGCGGTGGGGTGCGGCTCCGGCACGGGGGTCCTCCGAACGTCGGGATGTAGTGCACATCACATTCGCACGAGCCACTGTGAAACCTCAAATACCTAATGTGCGTCCCACTGATACCCATGGCGGAATTATCGGGGGACGGGTGTTGTCCGGGTCACACGTGCGACATCCTCGACAGAGGCACCCGCCCCGCACCCGTTCCCCAGGAGGACCCATGACCGCCGCCGCGACCGATCTGCTCAACGTCGACGCGGACCTCGCTCCCGCGGAGCTCGAGACCCGTGACAGCGTCCGCGAGTTCGTGGACCGCCGGATCCGCCCCCACATCGCGGGGTGGTACGCCGACGCCGTCTTCCCGCAGGAGATCGTGCCCGAGATGGCGCAGCTGGGCCTGCTGGGCATGCACATCCAGGGCTACGGGTGCGCCGGGAAGTCCGCGGTGCAGTACGGCATCGCGATGCAGGAGCTCGAGGCCGGGGACTCGGGGCTGCGCACGTTCGTCTCCGTGCAGGGCTCGCTCGCGATGTCCGCGATCGCCAAGCACGGCTCCGAGGAGCAGAAGCAGCGCTGGCTGCCCGGCATGGCCGCCGGGGAGATCATCGGCTGCTTCGGGCTCACCGAGCCCACCGCCGGCTCGGACCCCTCCACGATGGCCACCACCGCGGTGCGCGAGGGCGACGAGTGGGTGCTCAACGGCGCCAAGCGCTGGATCGGCCTGGCCTCGATCGCCCACGTGGCCGTGATCTGGGCCAAGGCCGTGGACGAGAGCGGCAAGGCACGGGTCCGGGGCTTCCTGGTGCCCACCGGCACCCCCGGGTTCACGGCCACCCCGATCGAGCCGAAGCTGTCGATGCGCGCCTCCATCCAGTGCGACATCACCCTCGAGGACGTCCGGCTCCCGGCCGACGCGCTCCTGCCGGAAAACCCCGGGCTGCGAGGCCCGTTCTCCTGCCTCAACGAGGCCCGCTACGGCATCGTGTGGGGCGCCCTGGGCGCCGCGCGCGACAGCTTCGAGGCCGCCCTGGCCTACTCGCAGCAGCGCATCCAGTTCGACAAGCCCCTGGCGGCCTACCAGCTCTCCCAGCAGAAGCTGGTGAACATGGCCCTGGAGATCCAGAAGGGGCAGCTGCTGGCCCTGCGCATCGGACGGCTCAAGGACGAGGGCCGGCTGGAGAACCACATGATCTCCGTGGGCAAGCTGAACAACTGCCGGGTGGCGATCGAGGTGTGCCGGGAGGCCCGGACGATGCTCGGCGGCAACGGGGTCACCCTCGACCACTCCCCGCTGCGGCACGCCAACAACCTGGAGTCCGTGCGCACCTACGAGGGCACCGACGAGGTGCACACCCTCATCCTGGGCCAGCACCTGACCGGGCACGCGGCCTTCCGCTGAGCCCCCGCCGGCGCCGGGCGGACTGACGAAGATCACACCGGCAGACCTGGGAGGCCGCCGGGAGGCACGCGTAGCATCGAGAGTTCCGCCACTCCGTCGCGGGCTCGATGACGCGCTCGTCGCCCGAACCGCCGCCCTCCGGAAGGTCCCGCCGTGTCCGCACCCCGCACCGCTCTGCTCCAGGTGGTCAACGCCCCCGGCCCCGCCGGCACCCGCCTCGCCCTCTTCGCCCTGGCCATGGGCGGGTTCGGCGTGGGCACCACCGAGTTCGCCTCGATGGGCCTGCTGCCCTTCATCGCCGAGGACCTCGGCGCCTCGATCCCGGCCGTGGGCCAGTCCATCTCGCTCTACGCGCTGGGCGTGGTGGTGGGCGCGCCGCTGATCACCGCGCTCGCCGCCCGGGTGGAGCGCAAGACGCTGCTGCTGGGGCTGATGCTCACGTTCGTGGTGGGCAACGGGCTCTCGGCGGCGGCGCCCTCCCTCGAGTGGCTGTTCGTGGCGCGGTTCCTCTCCGGGCTGCCGCACGGGGCCTACTTCGGGGTGGCCGCGGTCGTGGCCTCCTCCCTCGTGGCGCGCGAGCGGCGCGGCACCGCGGTGGCCCGGGTGATGCTCGGGCTCACGATCGCCAACATCGTGGGCGTGCCGTTCGCCGCGGCCCTCGGCGGGGCCCTGGGCTGGCGCTCCGCCTATCTGCTGGTGGTGCTGCTGGGCGCCCTGACCGTGGCGGCGCTGGCCCTCTGGGTCCCGCGCACGCGCAACGAGGGCATGGCCTCCCCGGCCCAGGAGATCCGTGCCCTGGCCCGCCCGCAGGTGGTCCTGACGCTGCTGGCCGGCTCCGTGGGCTTCGGCGGGATGTTCGCGGTCTACACCTACATCTCCCCCACCCTCACCGAGCTCTCCGGCCTGGACATCGCCACCGTGCCGTGGGTGCTCGCCGTCTTCGGCGTGGGCATGACCGTGGGCTCCCTGCTGGCCGGCCCGCTGGTGGACCGCTCGATCGAGAGGACCGCCCTGGGCGCCGGCGCCGTCTCGGGGCTCGCCCTGGCCTTCTTCGCCCTGTTCGTCCACGTCCCCGCCGCGGCCGTGATCGGTGCGCTGTGGATCGGGATCATGGGCTCGATCTTCACGACCTCCCTGCAGGTGCGCCTGTTGCGCGAGGCCAAGGACGCCCCCTCCCTCACCGCCGCCATGAACCACGCCGCGTTCAACCTGGCCAACGCCATGGGCGCCTTCCTCGGTGGGGCCGTGATCTCCGCCGGCTGGGGCTACCGCGCCCCGGCCTGGGTGGGCGTGGGCCTGGCGCTGGCCGGCCTGCTCATCCTGGCCTACGCCGTGCGGCGGCGCCGGCAGCAGTCGCTCGCGGCGGGCTGAGCCCGCACCCCGCCCCGGGAACCCGCTCCCTCCGCCCTCCGCCGGTGCGGGCACTCCCGTGGACGGCGCCGGGCCCGCCGCGCCGAGGCAGCCGGACCCAGCGGCCGGCGCCTGGCGCACCACGACACAGCGGAGACACAGCTTCCACAGGAGCTGCGCCTACCCTGGTGCCGCAGAGTGGTTCCGTCACCGCCGTCCGCCCGGAACCGGGAGCTCCCCATGTCGTCCCTGTCCAGTTTCTCCGTCCTCACCGAGGTCCTGCCCCGCCTGACCCACCCGGACGGCTCGCCCATCCGCGCCCTGGTCGTGGACGACGAGCCGGCCCTGGCCGACCTCGTGGCCATGGGCGTGGGCATGTGCGGCTGGGACGCCCGGATCGCCCACGAGGGCTACGACGCCGTCGCCCAGGCTCGCGCGTTCGCCCCGGACGTGCTGGTGCTGGACCGGATGCTGCCGGGACTCGACGGGCTGCAGGTCCTGGCCAGGATCCGCCAGTCCTTCCCGGAGGTGCCCGTGCTGTTCCTCACGGCCAAGGACACCGTCGAGGACCGGATCGAGGGGCTGGCCTCGGGCGGGGACGACTACGTGACCAAGCCCTTCTCGATCGAGGAGGTCCTGATCCGGCTGCACCGGCTGGTCCAGCGCTCCGGTGCCGCCGCCCAGGACAGCGCCACCCTGGTGGTGGGCGACCTCGTGCTGAACATCGACAGCCGCGAGGTCACCCGGGCCGGCGAGGCGGTCGAGCTGACAGCCACGCAGTTCGAGCTCCTGCGCTACCTGATGGAGAATCCCCGCCGGGTGCTGTCCAAGGCGCAGATCCTGGACGCGGTGTGGCACTACGACTTCTCGGGGCAGGCCAACATCGTGGAGCTCTACATCTCCTACCTGCGCAAGCGGATCGACGCCGGCCGGGCCCCGATGATCCACACCGTGCGCGGGGCCGGCTACGTGATCAAGCCCGCCCCCTGATGGCGGCCGGCCACCGCACCGCGCCGGTCCCCCGGCGCCGCCGGCGCCTGGCCACGCGGCTGATCGCCGGTGTCCTCACGATCCTGGCCGTGGTGCTGCTCGTGCTCGGCGCGACCATCGTCGAGCTGACCCGCCAGGACCTCGCCGAGCGGCTCGACGGGTCCCTGCGCCAGGCCACCGGCCGCGCCATCACCTTCGCCCGCCCCGACGGCCCCCAGGACCGGGACCCGCTCGACGCCCCCGGCCAGCCGGTGGGCATCCTGGTGGTGACCAAGCAGGAGGGCGAGGTGAGCACGGCGTCCTACCGCGCCGAGTCCGGGGAGGCCGCGCCGCTGCCCGAGGAGGACGTCGAGGCCCTGCGGACGGCGGGCGCCTTCGAGGCCGAGACCCCGGACGAGCGCGGCTTCGGGGACCGGGCCCGCTCCGTGGGCACGGAGCAGGGCCGGCTGACCACGGTGGAGCTGTCGGTGGGCGAGTACCGGGTGGAGTCGGTCGCCCGGGCCCGCGAGGACGCCGGGCGGGTGCTCGTGGTCGGGCTGCCCACCACGTCCGTGGACGAGACCGTCGGAGAGCTGGTGGCCACCATGGCCGGCGGCAGCGTCCTGGCGCTGCTGACCACGGCGGTGGCCGGCACGGTGGTGGTGCGCCGGTCGCTGCGGCCGCTGGAGCAGGTCTCGGCCGCGGCCGCCCGCGTCGCCCGGCTGCCCCTGGCCTCCGGGGAGGTGTCGCTGGCCGACCAGCAGGTGTCCCAGGACCTGGCCGAGCCCGGCACCGAGGTCGGGGAGGTCGGCCACGCCCTGAACCTGCTGCTGGACAACGTCGACTCCGCCCTCACCGCCCGCCAGCACTCCGAGACCCGGCTGCGCCAGTTCGTCGCCGACGCCTCCCACGAGCTGCGCACGCCCCTGGCCGCGGTGCGCGGCTACACCGACATGCTCCAGCTCACCGAACCGCTCACCGACTCCGGCCGGGCGTCCCTGACCCGGGTCGAGCAGCAGACCTTGCGGATGACCGCCCTGGTGGAGGACCTGCTGCTGCTCGCGCGCCTGGACGAGGGCCGCGCCCCGCAGCTGCGCGAGACGGACCTGGCCGAGCTCATGGCCGAGGCCCTCATCGACGCCTCCGCCGCCGGCCCCGACCACCGCTGGTCCCTGGACGTCCCCGCCGGCCCCGTGCCGGTGCGCGCCGACGCCGCCCAGCTGGGCCAGGTGCTGGCCAACCTGCTCTCCAACGCCCGCAAGCACACCCCGCCCGGCACCGCGGTCACCGCCGCGGTCAGCAGCACCGGCGACGGACGGGCCCAGGCGTCCGTGCTCGACACGGGCCCGGGCATCCCGGCGGCGTTCCAGGGCCAGCTCTTCGAGCGCTTCTCCCGCCTGGACACCTCCCGCGCCTCCCGGGAGGGCAGCACCGGACTGGGCCTGTCCATCGTCCGCTCCGTGGTCACCGCCCACGGCGGGGACGTCACCGTCGACTCCCGCCCCGGCCGCACCCTCTTCACCGTCCGCCTGCCGCTGCACACCGCCGGACCCGCGCCCACGAAATAGCGGTCCGCCTTTTTGTGTTCATGTCAACATCAGCCGGTGGGGCCGTCCCGCCGGACCCGATGCGACGGAGGACCCCATGAGCGCCCAGACCTCAGGCCTGCACCACGTCACCGCCATCGCCGGCGACCCCCAGCGCAACGTCGACTTCTACATCCGCGGCCTGGGGCTGCGGCTGGTGAAGAAGACCGTCAACTTCGACGACCCCTCGACCTACCACCTCTACTACGGCGACGAGGCCGGGCGGCCGGGCACCCTCATGACGTTCTTCCCCTGGCGCGGGGTGCCCCGGGGCCGGATCGGGGCCGGGCAGTCCACCTCCACGGCGTTCTCCGTGCCGGAGGGCACCCTGGGGTGGTGACGGGAGCACTTCGCGGCCCTGGGTGTGGAGTCCGGCATCGTCCGGGCCTCGGCCGACGAGGAGCGCCTGGTGCTGCGCGACCCCGACGGCCTGTCCCTGGAGCTGGTGGCCTCCTCGACCACCGACCCGCGCGACCCGTGGGACTCCGCCTCGGTCCCCGCCGAGTACGCCGTGCGCGGCCAGCACTCCTCGGTGCTCACGGTCCAGGACCCCACCGGCACGGTGGGCGTGCTGACCGAGGACCTGGGGATGCGGATCGTGGCCGAGGACCGGGACCGGATCCGCCTGGCGGCCGGGACCGGGGCGCCGGGCGACGTCGTCGACGTGGTCGCCGACCCGGCGGCCCGGCCGGGACTGACCGCGGGCGGAACCGTGCACCACATCGCCTTCCGCGTCCCCGACCGGCAGGCGCAGGAGCAGTGGCGCCAGGAGCTGGTCGAGCGCGGCCACCACGTCACGGCGGTCCTGGACCGGCAGTACTTCACGTCGATCTACTTCCGCGAGCCGGGCGGGGTGCTCCTCGAGATCGCCACCGACACCCCGGGCTTCGACGTGGACGAGCCGCTGCTGGAGCTGGGCCGGTCGCTGAAGCTGCCGCCGTGGCTGGAGCCCGGCCGCGAGGCCATCGAGCACTCGGCGGCCCGCCTGCGGCTGCCCGCCGAGAACAACCCGGCACTGGCGGATCCGGACGGGGGCGGCCGATGAGCGCCCCCGCCGTGACCGGCTGGCCCCATCTGCACCGCCCGGGCGCGGTGGGCTCCCCGGTGCTGCTGATGCTGCACGGCACCGGCGGCGACGAGCAGGGCGTCGTCGCCCTGGCCGACGCGCTGGATCCGGCCGCCGGGGTGCTGGCGCCCCGCGGCCGGGTGCAGGAGCAGGGGATGAACCGGTGGTTCCGCCGTCTCGCCGAGGGCGTCTTCGACGTCGACGACGTCGTGGCCCGCGCCGGGGAGCTGGCCGGGTTCCTGGAGGCGGCCCGCGAGCACTACGGCCTCGCCGGGCGGCCGGTGGTCGCCGTGGGCTTCTCCAACGGGGCGAACATCGGGCTGGCCACCGCCGCGCTGCACCCGGAGGCCCTGGACCGGGTGGTGGCGTTCTCCGGGATGTACCCGTTCGGCGACCGGGACGCCGGGGCGGAGCGGCTGACCGGCACCGAGGTCCTGCTGCTCAACGGCCGGGCGGACCCCATGGCCCCGCTGGACAGCGCCACCCGGCTCGCGCGGACGCTGCGCCGGCGCGGGGCGCAGGTGGACCAGCGGCTGCGCGAGGGCGGGCACGGGATCACGGCGGAGGAGCTCGCCGCCGCCCGTGCCTGGCTCGCCGCCAGGGCCTGACCCGGCGCCCGGACGCCGTCCCTGCGATCGGCACGGCGCCGCCCTGATGCCCGAGCCGGGTTCCCGGACCCGGGCGCCCCGGGGCCAGGGCTCCGGGGCGCCCGGTTCCGGGGAGCCCGGTTCCGGGGGCTATGCCCGGCGGCGCCCGCGTGCCAGGACGAGGTCGCGCCCGGCGCCGGCCACCCGGGCGACGACGCGTTCGAGCGGACCCCGCCCGTAGGCCCGCTGCCACGCCACCGCGAACAGGGCGGCGACACCGGCGTGGATGAGGAACCACAGCAGGGGCACCTCGTAGTGCAGCATGGCGGCCAGGGCCAGCAGGTGCGCGGTGTAGAGCGTCAGGGTCATGGAGCCCATGGCGCTCAGGGGCAGCAGCCACGCGCCGATGACCCGCGCGAGCAGGAGGAGGGCTCCCAGCACGGCCGCGCCGGAGCCGAGGTCGTAGAGAATCGCCACCGGGGTGTTGGTGTGCGGACCGGGGATCAGCAGCCACCACCACGACGTGTCGGGCAGGACGGGGTCCGGGCCCCACACGATGATCTCGTCGATCCGGTCCTCGCTCAGCCAGGGGGTGGAGCTCATCAGCTGGTCGTAGCCGCCGGACCGGAGGATCAGCACCCAGTAGACCAGCCACGCCCCCACGGCCAGGACCAGCCCCGCCCCGAGCAGCCGCGCCTGGACGTGCAGCGACCGCAGGTTGAGCCGGCCGATGCCCATCCCCGCGAGCAGGTAGGTCAGGTACGGGACCGCGGGGTAGGTGCCGGTGAACAGCACCTGGGACAGCACGGTCCCGGGGTCGGACAGCACCCCCGTGAGGGTGGGGTTGTAGGTCGCCGGCGCCGGCAGCACGCCCCGCAGCGCCTGCATCAGCACGGGGCCGGCCACGGCCGTCACCCCGGCGAGGACGAACAGGGTCCGGGCGGGCAGGTGCAGGAAGGGGACGGCCAGCAGGAAGAACATCCCGTAGTACAGCAGGATGTCGTAGGCGGGCGGGTCCTCCGGCATCACCTGGTTGACGAGCAGCCCCAGCACGGTGATCAGCACGGCGCGGACGAGCAGCCCCACGCGGTCGCCGGTCATCGTCCGGCCCCGGTGGGGCGTGCGCCCGCCGGAGGAGAACCCCAGGCCCACCCCGGCCAGCAGGGCGAACAGAGCGGCGGCCCGGCCGGCGAACAGCTGCCATTGGAGGGTGGGCTCGTAGGTCTCGGGGTTCCAGGCGGGCAGGATGTGGATCGACATCATCCCGATCAGGGCCAGACCCCGTGCGGCGTCCACCCCCACGAGCCGGGGCTTCCGGAGCACGGGCAGCCCCGGGCCCTCTGCTGACGGCGGCGCCCCGGGGGAGGGGTGGTGGACGTTGACCATGCTGGTGCGTTCCTTCGGTCGGACGTGCCGACGGGTGCGGCCCGCCGGCCCGGGCCCTCGGGGCCCTCGTCCCCCATCCGACCAGGCACGATTGTGCCGCCGTTGTGGCGATCCTGTGCCGCGGCTGTCGAGGCGGCCCGCCCGCCGGGGCGGCCCCGCCGGGACGGCCGGGTGCGCCGGCCTACCGCCGCAGCGACTTCTCCAGCCCGCTGACCAGCAGCACCGCGCACGTGGACCAGATGGCCCCGGCCGGGCCCAGCGGCGCCGCGACCAGCCCGGCCAGCAGGGGCATGGCCACCTGCCCCACCCGGTTGCCGACGAGCCGGACCGCCAGGGCCGAGCCCCGCCACGCGGAGGGCACCGCGGTGGACACCAGCGTCATGGTGATCGGCTGGCCCAGCCCCAGGCAGAACCCGCCCACGAACAGGCACAGCGCCGCCAGCCACGGCACGGTGATCAGCAGGGGCGGCGCGGCCAGGGCCAGGCCCGCGCCGTAGAGGCTCACCAGCAGCAGGGCCCTCCGGGACATGCGGTGGGCGAGCCAGGGCAGCAGCACGCGGGAGAGGATCGACGCGCCGCCGCGCACGGCCAGCAGCACGCCCACCCACGCCGGGGAGATCCCCGCCCGCTCCCCCACCAGCGGCAGGAACGCGGTGAGGATGTCGAGCATCCCCAGCAGGGCCAGCGAGGCCAGCATGTGGGACGGGATCCCCGGGACCCGCAGGATCCGCGCCATCGAGGCCCGCGGCACCGGGTCCTGGACCACCTCCAGCTCCCCGGTGGCGGGGCCGGGCACGGCGTCGTCGGCCCGGGCGCGGCCGCGCTCCGCGCCCGTCGCGCGCAGGCGCAGGAGCATCAGCGGCACCACGAGCAGGGACAGAGCGGCCCCGATCCACAGCGACAGGGTGATGTCGGCGACCCGCTCGGGGGAGGCGACGTCGCTGCCCGTGCCCAGCAGCAGGCCGACCAGCAGCGGGCCCAGCAGCTGCCCGGCGGAGAACGCGGCGGTGAACCAGCCGAAGCCCTTGTCGAGCTGGTCCTCCGGGGAGAACCGGGCGACCGCGGACTGCCCGGCGATGGTGAACAGCAGGTGCCCCATCCCCAGCAGGGCACTCGCCGCGGCGACCAGCGCCACCGAGGGGGCCACCGCCAGGCCCACGGCCCCGAGGGCCAGCACCAGGGCGCCGGCGATCACCATGGTCCGCAGGTCCCGCACCCGGTCGGTCATCCGCCCCAGCCACATCGCGGTGACCAGGGGCAGCACCGCGTAGGCGGCCGTGACCAGGCCGACCGTCACCGAGTCGGCGTCCAGGGCGAGCAGCTTGTAGGTGGTGACCGGCCGGACCAGGTTCAGCGCGGTCTGCGTCAGCAGCGCGCCGGCCACGAGGAACCACAGCCAGGCCCCGGAGCGCGGCCCCGAGGACGCCGGCATTTCTCAGGCGCGCCGGGGCTTGACCGCGATCACCGGGGCGTTGGCCTCGAGCAGGATCTGCTGGGCCGCGCTGCCGAGCAGCAGCTTGCCCACGGGGCTGCGGTGCTTCACGCCGATCACCACGGCGGAGGCGTCCACCTGCTCGGCGGCGTCGAGCAGCTCGCCCACGGCGTCCCGGTTGCGGGCGTCGGGGGTGCGGAAGGTGACGGGCACGCCGTCGAGCTCGCTGCCCTCGGGGTCGAGCTGGGCGCCCTCGAGGTTGAAGACCAGCAGGTCCTCCTGGCGGCGCCGGGCCTCCTCGATCGAGGCCGCGAGCGCGGCCCCGCCCTCGGGGGTGCTGGTACGGGCAACGACGACGGTCATGGGGGCCTCCGTGGTGGGTGGGGTGGACGGACACAGCGAGGTCCACCCTACGGCCGAACCTGTGACGCGCATCTCTCCGGCCGTGAGCAGAATGCGCAGAACCTGCACAACGATCAGTACGCACGAAAGCCGGATCAACACCGGTCACGTGACGGGGGTCACTTAGGGTCTGTGCAGCGGCTCACTCCGAGCCCAGTACTCCTCTTCCTCGACCAAGGACAGTTGATCCCGTGAGCTCACCACCAGATCAGACCCGGTCCGGCACCCGCCGCAAGCACCCGGTCGTCATGGCCGTCTACGGCATCGTGGCCACCGCAGTGATCGGCCTGGCCGCCTTCTTCTCGTTCCAGTCCGCGACCGCGGGCTCGGACATCCGCTCGAACCTCACGCTCATCGCCCCGGCCGGCGCCGGCGGCGGCTGGGACACGTTCATGCGGGAGCAGCAGCAGGCGATGCGGGCGAACGGCCTGGTGAACAACACCCAGGTGGTCAACATCCCGGGCGCGGCGGGGACCATCGGCCTGGGTCAGCTCTCCACCATGGAGGGCCAGGCGAACACCCTGATGGTCACCGGCGCCGGGCTGGTCGCCGGGGTGGCGCAGCTGGACTCCGCCGTGACGCACGACGACGTGCGCCCGATCGCCCGGGTGGTCGAGGAGTACGACGTCGTCGTGGTCCCCGCCGACTCGCCCTACGAGACGATCGACGAGCTCGTGCAGGCCTGGCGGGCTAACCCGGCCGAGGTCGCCTGGACCGGCGGCGGCACCTTCGACCAGCTCGTCATCACCGAGCTCGCGCTCGAGGCCGGCGTCGAGCCGTCCGAGACGACCTACATCCCCAAGTCCGGCGGCGGCGAGTCCACCCAGGCGCTGATCACCGGCACCGCGGACGCGGCGACCTCCGGCTACATGGACGTCGCGGACCAGATCGAGGCCGGGCGCCTGAAGGCCCTGGGCATGGCCGCCCCGCAGCGCCTGGACGGCGTCGAGATCCCGACCCTCACCGAGCAGGGGTACGAGGTGGACCTGGCGAACTGGCGCGCCGTGCTGGCCCCGCCGGGGATCACCGACGAGGAGTTCGCCGAGCTGCGCACGCTGCTCGAGGAGTCCGTGGCCACCCCGGAGTGGCAGGAGGCCGTCGAGCGCAACAAGTGGACCGAGGTGTATCTCGCGGGCGAGGAGTTCGACGAGTTCATGGCCTCGGAGCAGGAGCGCATCGCCATGCTGGTAGAGGAGATTTCCTGATGAGCACCCCCACGTCCTCGTTCACCGCCGCGGCGGGAGAGCACGAGACCGGAACGCAGCCCCCGTGGGCCGGACCGGAGACGGAGAAGTCCTGGTGGAGCGGGCGCAGCGGCCTCGTGGTGCCCGCGGTGGTCGCCGCGTTCAGCACCTACCTGCTGGTCGGCGCCCTGACCATGGAGATCCCGGAGGGCACGGACTTCCCCGGCCCCACGTTCTACCCGCTGATCCTGGTGGTCGCCGGCTACGTGCTGTCCGCGCTGCTGGTGCTCCACTACCTGCGCCACCCCGAGCACCCGGAGGAGCTCTCGGAGCGCACCTGGCGGACCCACTCGGACTGGTCCGCGGTGCTGTGGTGCGCGGGCGGGTTCCTGGCCTTCGCGCTCACCATCGAGGTGCTCGGCTGGATCCTCGCCGCCGCGCTGCTCTTCTGGGCCGTGGCCCGTGGCTTCGGCAGCCGCCGGCCCCTCTTCGACATCTCGCTCGCCCTGCTCGTGAGCAGCGCGATCTACCTGGCATTCACGGTCGGCCTGGGACTGAACCTCCCGTCCGGCCTCCTGGGAGGCGGTTTCTGACATGGACGCACTCAACCTGTTGATGGACGGGTTCGCCGGAGCGCTGACTCCGATGAACCTCCTGTGGGTCGTGGTGGGCTGTCTGCTCGGCACCGCGGTGGGCGTGCTGCCCGGCCTGGGCTCCTCGATGGCCGTGGCCCTGCTGCTGCCCATGACGTTCGCGCTGGACCCCACCGCGGCGTTCATCCTCTTCGCCGGCGTCTACTTCGGCGGCCTGTTCGGCGACTCGACCATGGCCATCCTGATGAACACCCCGGGGCAGGGCTCCGCGATCGCCTCCACCTTCGAGGGGCACAAGATGGCCAAGGACGGCCGGGCCCCGCAGGCCCTGGCCACCGCCGCGATCGGCGCGTTCATCGGCGGCATGGTCGCCTCCGTGGTCGTGGTCTTCCTGGCGCCCCGGCTCGCCGACTTCTCCGCGAACTTCGGCCCGGCCGAGTACTTCGCCCTGGCCCTGTTCGCCTTCGTCGCGACCTCCTCGGTGGTCTCCGACTCCGTGCCCAAGGGCCTGGCGTCCCTGGTGCTGGGGCTGGGCATCGCCACGGTGGGCATCGACGCGATCTCCGGCTCGGAGCGCTTCACCTACGGCTCCCCGAACCTCTTCGACGGAATCTCCCTGGTCACCGTCTCCGTGGCGGTCCTGGCCCTGGGCGAGGTGCTGCACGTGGCCTCCCGGATCCGGCGCGATCCCGCGGCCCATCAGATGAAGTTCAGCGGGCGCCCCTTCCTGTCCCGGGCCGAGCTGAAGGAGGCCGCCCCGGCCTGGGCCCGCGGCACCGCGATCGGCCTGCCCTTCGGCGTCATCCCGGTGGGCGGCGCGGAGGTCCCGACCTTCATGTCCTACGACCTCGAGCGGCGGATCGACCGCCGCCGCCCGAACCCGATGTTCGGCAAGGGCGCCATCCGCGGCCTGGCCGCCCCGGAGGCCGCCGGCAACGCCACCACCGGCACCGCCATGGGCGCGCTGCTGGCCCTGGGCCTGCCGGTCTCGGCGACCGCGGCGATCATGCTCGCAGCCTTCCAGCAGTACGGCCTGCAGCCGGGCCCGCTGCTGTTCGACCGCGCTCCCGAGCTCGTCTGGGCCCTGCTGGCCAGCTTCTTCATCGCCATGGTGGTGCTGCTGGTCATCAACCTGCCCTTCGCCCGGTACTGGGCCAAGCTGCTGCTGATCCCCAGCCAGTACCTGTACGCCGGCATCATGGTGTTCTGCGGCCTGGGCATCTACGCGACCTCGGGCGCGATCTTCGACCTGCTGCTGCTGCTGGGCCTGGGCGTGCTGGGCTTCATCATGCGCCGCCACGGCGTGCCGGTGGCCCCGCTGCTGATCGGCATGGTCCTGGGGCCGCTGGCCGAGACCAGCATGCGCGACGCCCTGCTGTCCTCCAACGGCGACTACTCGATCTTCGTGACGGGGCCCATCCCGCTGGTGCTCTACGGCCTGCTGTTCGTCGTGCTGGCGCTGACCGTGCGCTCCAAGATCGTGAACCGGTCCCGCCAGGACGTGTGACCGCCCCGGTACCTGCTCCGACCGCCGCCCGCGTGCCTCGCACGCGGGCGGCGGCGCGCTGTGCGGCACCCGCGGCGCCCCCGGAACGGCCTCTGGCGGCCGGGTTCACGGGCACGGCGGGCCCGGAGGCCGGCACATCGGCCCGCTGAACGGCCTCGTGCGGTTAAACACGACCGTTACGGAAGGGAAACTCCGGCGCCGCACCCCGCCGACATGCTTTACCTGTCAGTTGACAGAAACTCCGCTCGGGCGGGGTCCAGGCGGGGAGAAGCACATGATCATTCTCGGGGTCGGCACCACCGTCCTGGCGGTGCTCGTCATCGGCGTGCTGGTGGCGCGCAAGGTCGACGGGGACAGCACCAACTATCTCGTGGCGGGACGCCAGCTGGGCATGCCGCTGGTCGCGGTCTCGCTCACCGCCGCGGCGGTGGACTCGAACGCCACCGTGGGCAACACGGACCTCACCTCCGGCTACGGCTTCTGGGCCGGCGCCTCCCTGGCCCTGGGCCTGGCGGTGTGCCTGCTGCTCGCCGGGCTCTTCCTGGCCAAGCCCATGAACCGGATGCGGCTGCTCACCCTCGGGGACTTCTTCCGGATCCGCTACGGCCGGTCCACGGAGACCCTGGCGTCCCTCATCATGATCTTCGCCTTCACGTTCCTGCTGGCCGGCAACCTCGTGGCCTGCGGGTTCCTGCTCGAGTACTTCGCGCACGTGCCGTACGCGGCCGGCGTGGTGGTGGCCAGCGCCCTGGTGCTCAGCTACACCCTGGCGGGCGGGCTGTTCTCCGACGCCTACACCGCGGTGCTGCAGACCGTGATCACCGTGGTGGCCGCCGTGGCGCTGATCGTGTGGGTGGCGCTCACCTACGGCATCGTGGTGCCGGAGGGCATGGGCCCGTTCGACCTGGAGCAGCTCACCAGCTCGGAGGCCGGCGCCCCGGTCAACTGGGCCACGCTGGTCGCCCTCGGCATCGGCGACCTCGTGGCGATCGACTTCATGCAGCGGATCTTCGGCGCGAAGAGCCCGCGGGTGGCGCAGCGCTCCTGCTTCCTGGCGGCCGGCACGACGGCCGTGATCGGCACGATCTTCGCCCTCGTGGCCCTCACCGCCTCCTCCGTGCTGGGGCTCTCCGCCGCGGACGGGCCGATCCTCTACACGCTGCTGGGCGAGTACGCTCCGCCGCTGCTCGCGGTGCTGGTGCTCTCCGGCATCGTGGCGGCGTCCTTCTCCACGGCCTCCGGCGCGATCCTGGCCACCTCGGCCGTGACCGTGCGCAACGTCTTCAACGTCCGGCGCACCGAGATCTCCGGCGCCCACGACCCGCTGCTGCGCTGGACGCGCCTGGCCATGCTCCCGGTGGTGCTCATCGGGATCCTGCTGGCCGTGCGGGTCAGCCAGACCGGGATCCTGCTGACCCTGGCCTTCGACCTGATGCTCGCGAGCCTGTCGGCGTCCTTCATCCTGGGCACCTTCTGGAAGCGGCCCGGCGCCCGCGCCGCCCTGGCCGCGGCGGGCGTCGGCCTGACCAGCCGGCTGGTGTTCCTCGCGCTGACGCCCACGATCTACGGCGCCCCCAACGAGCTCTTCCACCTCGAGAACACCCTCGTCACCAGCGCCTTCGACGGCTGGGCCACCCTGCTGGCCGGCGCCCTGGGCTGGCTGACCTACGTGCTCGTGGGTCTCACCGCCGCCCGGCCCCAGGCCGAGACGGACACGCAGCGGCTGGAGCTGTACCGCCTCTACCGCGAGCAGACGCCCTCGGGCTTCACCCCGCGCGTGCGCGCGGGGGCGGTGGCCGAGTCCGTTGCCGCACCCGACGTCGAACCCGCCGCCGATCCGCAGGTCCCGGCGCGCGTCTGAGCGCGCGGAGCCCGTGCTGAGGGGCCGGCCCGGCGGGGCCGGCCCCTCAGCGCGACCTGCTCGAGGCGGCGCAGCGGATTCCTGCACCGGGTTGCGTCCCCACCGGCGCGGGTCTCGGCGAATCCACGGCACCTCACGCACACTCTTCGTGATCCGCGCGGAGCAACACCCGATTCGATCTCACGTTTCGACCCTCGCGGACGTCTACGGGGTGATGACGACGAAACAGCCTTTCGAGACGCTGGTGACCCTGCACGGCCCGGTCGTGTGGCGGGTCTGCCGGGCGGTCCTGAGCATCCCCGCGGACGCCGAGGACGCGTGGTCGGAGACGTTCGTGGCCGCGATGCGGGCCTATCCCGGCCTCCCGGACACGGCCAACGTGCAGGCGTGGCTGGTCACCATCGCCCACCGCAAGGCGGTGGACGTGGTCCGGGCCCGGGCGAGGGCGGCGGTTCCGGTGGCCGTCCTGCCGGAACCGCCCGCCCACCAGGACGCCGTCCCCGAGCACGACTCCCCGGTGTGGGCGGCGGTGGCCGCCCTGCCGCCGCGGCAGCGCCACGTCGTGGCCTACCGCTACCTGGGTGGGCTGCCCTACCGGCAGATCGCCGAGCTGCTGGGCGGCACCCCGGAGGCCGCCCGCCGGGCCGCCGCCGACGGCCTGGCCGCCCTGCGCCGGACCCTGACCACGACCGACCTCGAAGGAGAGGACCGATGAGCACCGACCAGGACGATCTGCGGGTGGAAGCCCTTCTGGCATCCGTCCCCGTGCCGGGGAGCACCCTCGAGCGTCTGCACCGGCGGCTGGAGGGCGCCGCCGCAGCCGCGGGAGTTCTCGACGTCGCCTACACCACGCTCGAGACCCCGGTGGGGACGCTGCTGCTCGCCGCCACGGAGCGGGGCCTGGTCCGGATCGCCTACGCCCGGGAGGACCACGAAAAGGTCCTCACGGACCTGGCCGGCCGGCTGGGGCCGCGGATCCTGCACGCGCCGGCCCGCCTGGAGCCGGCGGTGAGGCAGCTGCGGGAGTACTTCGCCGGGACCCGCACCCACTTCGACCTCCCGCTGGACCGCTCGCTCTCGCGGGGCTTCCGCCGCCTGGTCCAGGAGCACCTGCCGGGCATCGACTACGGCAGCACGCAGACCTACGGCGCGGTGGCCCGGTCGGTCGGGCGTCCGCAGGCGGTGCGGGCGGTGGGCACGGCGTGCGCCACGAATCCGCTGCCGGTGGTCGTCCCCTGCCACCGTGTGCTGCGCGGCGACGGCGGACTGGGGGGGTACATCGGCGGGCTGGAGGCGAAGTCGGCGCTGCTCGAGCTGGAGGCCGCAGCGTGAGGCCGACCCTGCGTCTTGCCCGTTGTCCCGGGGCACGACGCAGGAGCTCCGACTCGGACGTTCCGGCGCAGGCACTCCGGTTCGGGGATCAGGACGCCGAGGCGACCGGTTCCGGACCTCGGCGCGATCTCCGCGTACCGCGCGGCCCGGCCATGGGCGCCGGCGGCCCGCAGCAGCTCCGCGTTGCCCCCGGGGCGGTGACCGGGCCCGGTCCCACCGGCGGCGCGGGTGTCCTCGTGCGTCATCGGCGCCCCGTGCCGCGGCGGCAGCTCCTCGGCCGGGGTGGTCGCGGTGTGCTCGTCGGCCCGGGCGGACACCCGGTGGAGGTCGGTGGTGTCCGTGCTCATGCTCGCCACCGTACGTCCCCGGAGCCGTGCGCCGGATGAATCGGTCCCGCGCCGATCAGACCGAGGCCTCGCGGTAGGCGGCCCAGCCGCCGTGGGCCGTGATGTCCTCCGCGCCCTCGAGTGCGAACGGCTCCACGAGGAACCCGGGCAGCTCCCGGCCGTCGCCGAGGCGGACCCTGCCGATGGCCATGGGCGCGGGCAGTCCGGCCACGAAGGTGCCGAACGCCGCGGCGTCCAGCGCCCAGACCTCCACGGCCAGGGCGGCCCCGCCGCCCGGGACGCGGAGCACCCCGGGCTTGGCCGGCACGCTGTCCAGGGCGAACATCCGGTACTCGGGGGCCGTGGTGGTGGCCTCCACGAACCGGGCGGAGCGCTCGGTCAGCTGGTGGTGCAGCGGTTGGCCGCGCAGGTGCGCTCCCGCGACCACGAGCAGCAGTTCCGGGGCGCCGGACCCGGCGGCCGACGACGCAGCGGCCGCAGACCCGGTGCGCGAGGACGCGGTCTCAGCAGCCACCGAAGCCGCCCTCCCGGGCCACGTCCACGAGCCGGGCGTCCTCGAAGGTGTCGCCCACCAGCTGCACGCCGAACGGCAGGTCGTCCACCCGGCCCGCCGGCACCGCGAGCGCGGCGAGGTCGAGCAGGTTGGCGAAGTTGGTGAAGCGGCCCATCCGGCTGTTGGCGCCCACGGGGTCGGCCTCGAGCTCGGCGAGGGTGGGGTGGAAGGTGGTGGTGGGCAGCACGAGGGCGTCGATCGCACCGAACACCTGGCGGGCCGTGCGGGCACAGCCGTCCAGGAACTCCTGGTCGGCGAAGACCCGGTGGGCCGGGATCCGCCCGGCCGCGGCGATGATCCGCCCCACCGTCGGGTCGACCTCGCCGGGGTGGGCCTCCACGAAGGCGCCCACGGCCGTCCAGCGCTCGGCGACGAACGCGCCGTCGTAGAGCAGGGCCGCGGCGGCCAGGAACGGCTCGACGTCGACCGGCTCGGTGCGGAACCCGCGGTCCTCGAACTGCCGCACCGCGGCGGCGTAGGCCTCGGCCCAGCCGGGGGCGAGCTCGCCCAGCTGCTCGGGCACGGCGTACCCGATGACGCGCTCGAGCCCGGCTGCGCGCCGCGGGACGCAGGCGCGGGAGCGGGCGTCGCCATCGTCGACGCCGGCCATGACGTCCGCCGCGAGCCGGGCCAGGCGGAGCTCGCGGGCCATGGTGGTCACCACGTCCTGGCTGCGGCAGGCCGGCACCACCCCGGTGGCGGGCACCACGCCCTTGGTGGGCTTGACGCCGTAGAGCCCGTGCAGGGCGGCGGGCACCCGGCCGGAGCCGGCGGTGTCCGTGCCGAGGGCGAAGTCGGCGAACCCGAGGGCCACGGCCACGCCGGAGCCGCTGCTGGACCCCCCGGAGATCCGCGCGGGGTCCTCGGCGTGCCGCACGGCGCCGTACGGGCTGCGGGTGCCGACGAGCCCGGTCGCGAACTGGTCGAGGTTGGTGCTGCCCAGCACCACGGCGCCGGCGTCCTTGAGCCGGCGCACCACCGTGGCGTCGGCCGCCGGCTCGTAGGCGAAGGCGGGACAGGCAGCCGTGGTCGGCAGCCCGGCCACGTCGATGTTGTTCTTCACCGCGAACAGTGTGCCGGCGAGCGGCAGGTGCTCGCCCGCCGCGCGGGCGGCCAGGGCCCGGGCGACGTCCGCGGCCACGTCGGCCTCCGGGCGCAGGCCGATCCAGACCTCGGGCCGGTCCGCCTCCTCGATCAGCCGGTAGCGCTGCGCCACGAGCTCGTGGGCGGCGCGCTCCGCCGGCGCGGGTCCGTCCTGGGTGGGTCCGGCCGGGGCGGCCGTGGTGGTCGTCGTCATCTCTGTCCTCCTCGTTCTCGGGATCCGCGCCGCGGCTCAGGCGGTCCGGGCCACGGCGGGCGCGTCCGCGGGTGCGGCCGGCGCATCCGCCGTCGTGGCCGGCGCCTGCGGGGCCGCCTGCGTGACGGACGCGTCCGGCACGTCCGTGCCCGCACCGACGACGTCCCGGCCGTCCGTGTCCGGACTGTTCGTGTCCGGGCGGACCACGGCCAGCACCGCGCCCGGGCCCACGTGCGCGCCGGGCTCGACGACGACGCTGTGCACCACGCCGTCCACGGGGGCGATCACGGGCGCCTCCATCTTCATGGCCTCGACCGCCATGAGGGTCTGGCCCTCCCGGACCCGGTCCCCGGCCCGGACGTCGACCCGGAAGACGTTGGCGGCGAACTGCGCCTCGACGCCCTCGCAGCCGTCGGGGATCTCCACGGCGAGGTCCTCCTCCGCGGCGACCTCCGCGAGCGCGGCCACGCGCTCGAACTCCCCGGCGTCCTCCCAGGCCTGCCGCTCGGCGTCGAACGCGGAGCGGCGGCGGGCCTCGAAGGCGTCGATGCCCTCCCGGTGCTCGGCCAGGAAGGCCGCGTACTCGGCCATGGAGAACTCGCCCTCCTCGATCCGCAGCGGCAGCCGGCCCACGGCCATGTCCGCACGCATGCCCTCGAGCTCCTCGGAGGACACCGGGTACCACTTGATCCGGTCGAAGAAGCGCAGCAGCCAGGGGGTGCCCTCCTCGTAGGGCCCGCGCTGCCGGTGGGTGGACCACACCTGGGTGGTCCGGCCCACGAACTGGTAGCCGCCGGGGCCCTCCATCCCGTAGACGCACAGGTAGGCGCCGCCGATGCCCACGGCGTTCTGCGGCGTCCACGTGCGGGCCGGGTTGTACTTCGTGGTCACGAGCCGGTGCCGGGGGTCCACCGGGGTGGCCACGGGCGCCCCGAGGTAGACGTCGCCCAGGCCCAGGACCAGGTACTCGGCCTCGAAGAGCACCGAGCGCACGTCCTCGACCGAGTCCAGGCCGTTGATCCGCCGGATGAACTCGATGTTCCAGGGGCACCACGGGGCGTCGTCGCGCACGCCCTTCTCGTACCGGCGGATGGCCTCGCGGGTGGCGGGGTCGTCCCAGGACAGCGGCAGGTGCACGGTGCGGCTGGGCAGCCGGAGGTCGTGGGTGGCGGGCAGCGCGGCGTCGAGGGCCAGCACCCGCTCCAGGACCGCGTCCAGGCCGAGCAGCTCCGGGTCGAGGTGGATCTGCAGGGACCGGATGCCCGGGGTCAGCTCGAGCACCCCGGGGAGCGAGCCGTCGTCGATCTGCTCCTGGAGGGCCCGGCGCAGCGCCTCGATCCGCATCCGGGAGGCGATGTCCAGGGTCATCGCGCCGTACTCGACGAGCACGTTCGCGTCCCCGCTGCGGCGCACGGTCAGGGACGGGCGGTCGCCGGTGGCGGCCACGGCGGTGACCACGCCGCCGTCGACCACGGCCGCACGGTCGGCGAGCACCCGGGCGCGGGGCTCGCGGCGCAGCTGCGCGGCCTGCGCCTGGGTGATGGGCACGAAGCGCACCCGGTCCCCGGCGCGCAGCTGGCCCAGCTTCCACTTCTGCCCCTCGGCCACCGTGGCCGGGCAGGTGAACCCGCCCAGGCTGGGACCGTCGGGGCCGAGCAGGATGGGCATGTCGCCGGTGTAGTCCACCGCGCCCACGGCGTAGGGGGTGTCGTGGATGTTGGAGGGGTGCAGTCCGGCCTCGCCGCCGTCACGGCGGGCCCACTGGGGCGTGGGGCCCACGAGGCGCACACCGGTGCGGTCGGAGTTGAAGTGGACCTCCCAGTCCGCGGCGTAGAACTCCTCCATGTCGGCGG
>NZ_WOGU01000005.1:0-166945 GCF_009735315.1 Kocuria sediminis | reverse complement strand
GGCGCACACCGGTGCGGTCGGAGTTGAAGTGGACCTCCCAGTCCGCGGCGTAGAACTCCTCCATGTCGGCGGTGGTGAAGAACTCGGGGGCGGCGTGGGGGCCCTCGAGCACCCCGACCTCCCAGTAGGCGCCCACCTGCGGGCGCTCGGCGAGCGGGACGTCGGCGACCTCGTGCGGCACGGCCGGGGTGCTGATCCCCAGGACGTCGCCGGGAGCGAGCGCGCGGCCGGCGGCCCCGCCGATCTCGCCCTGCACGAAGGTGGCCGCCGAGCCCAGCACCAGCGGGACGTCCAGCCCGCCCTCGACGAGCAGGTAGGCGCGCATGCCCTGCTCGGCGCGCCCGATCGCCAGCACGTCCCCGGCGGCGAGCTCAAGCACGGCCCACTGCGCCACCGGCTCCCGGTTGACCAGCACCTCGACCGGGGCGCCCGTGACCATCACCCGGGCCGGCGTGTGGAAGCGCAGGGTCGGCCCGGCCATCGTCACCTCGAGGCCGGCGGCGCGCTCGGGGTTGCCGAGCGCCTCGTTGCCCAGCCGGAAGGACAGCTCGTCCATCGGGCCCGACGGCGGGATGCCCACCGGCCAGTACCCGATCCGCCCGGGCCGGTCCTGGACGGTGGTCAGCAGCCCGGACTTCAGGACCTCCAGGCGCGGCTGGGCGCTGCGCACGCCCTCCAGGGTGGCGGTGGAGTG
Organism: Kocuria sediminis; assembly: GCF_009735315.1. Lineage (NCBI taxonomy): Bacteria > Bacillati > Actinomycetota > Actinomycetes > Micrococcales > Micrococcaceae > Kocuria > Kocuria sediminis. The sequence continues at coordinate 166,251 of NZ_WOGU01000005.1, read as the reverse complement.
CTCGACGCCGCGGACCGCGGGCAGCTGCGGGATCGCCCGGAGCACGCCCAGGTTCGTGGCCACCCCGTGCACGCGGGCCTGCTCGAGGGCCTCCCCCAGCCGCGCCCAGGCCTGCTCGCGGTCGGCGCCGTGGGCGACGAACTTGCTCAGCAGCGGGTCGTAGAAGGCGCTGACCTCGGAGCCGACCTCGATCCAGGAGTCCACCCGGATGCCGTCCGGGACCACCAGTCCAGTGACGGTGCCGGCGCTGGGCAGGTTGTCCAGGTCGGGGTTCTCCGCGTAGACCCGGGCCTCCACGGCGGCGCCGCGGGTGATGAGCTCGGCGTCCATCATGGTGCGGTCCCCGCCGGCCAGACGGAGCATCCACTCGACGAGGTCCACGCCGTAGACGGCCTCGGTGACGGGGTGCTCGACCTGCAGGCGGGTGTTGACCTCGAGGAACGCGGCCTCCTGGCGGCCGGGGTCGTAGATGAACTCGACCGTGCCGGCGGAGCGGTAGTCCACGGAGGCGCACAGCCGCCGGGCGGCGTCGTGGATCGTGGCGCGCACGTGCTCGGGCAGGTCGGGGGCCGGGGCCTCCTCGACCACCTTCTGGTGGCGGCGCTGCAGGGTGCAGTCCCGGTCCCCGACCACGAGGACGTCGCCGCGCCCGTCGCCGAAGACCTGCACCTCCACGTGCCGGGCGCGGTCCACGAGCCGCTCCAGGAAGACCCCGGCGGAGGAGAAGTTCGCCCCGGCCACGCGCCGGACGCTCTCCCAGGCCGCGCGCAGGTCCTCGGCGTCACGGCACTCCTGCATGCCGATCCCGCCGCCGCCGGCGGTGGCCTTGAGCATGACCGGCCAGCCGATCCCCTCGGCCTGCGCCAGCGCCTCCTCGAGGGAGCCGAGCAGACCGGTGCCGGCGAGCAGGGGCACGTCGGCGGCCACGGCGGCGTCGCGCGCGGTGTGCTTGGCGCCGAAGACGCGCAGCTGCTCCTCCGTGGGGCCGACGAACGCGATCCCGGCGGCCTCGCAGGCCGCGGCGAAGTCCGTGTTCTCGGAGAGGAACCCGTAGCCGGGGTGGATCGCCCCGGCCCCGGTGCGCTCGGCCGCGGCGATGATCCTCGCGATGTCCAGATAGCTCTCCGCGGCGGGGGAGGCCCCCAGGTGCACGGCCTCGTCGGCGGCGGAGACGTGCCGGGAGCCGCGGTCGGCGTCCGAGTACACGGCCACGGCGCGCAGCCCGAGGGCCTGGACGGAGCGGATGATCCGCACGGCGATCTCGCCGCGGTTGGCCACGAGGACGGTGTCGAAGGCGCTCATGCTCACGCCTCCTGACCGGCCGCGGCCGCCGTGCCGGCGGAGACGATCATCTCCGCGCGGGAGGGGTCGAAGCCGTTGCAGGGGTTGTTGACCTGCGGGCAGTTGGAGACCACCACCAGCACGTCCCGTTCCGCCCGCAGGCTCACCGACAGCCCGGGGGCGGAGATCCCGTCCACGATGCCGAGGGCGCCGTCCGGGTCCACCGGGACGTTCATGAACCAGTTGACGTTGGAGACCTGGTCCCGCTTGCCCATGCCGTACGCAGAGAGCTCCGCCAGGAAGTTGTCCGCGCACCCGTGCTGGGACCAGGTGTGGTGGCCGTAGCGCAGGGTGTTGGACTCCTTGGAGCAGGCCCCGCCGAGGGTGTCGTGGCGCTCGACGTCCGTGCCGACGACGGTCAGCAGCGGGTCGTGCTCGTTGCTGCGCAGGACCGATCCGGCGCTCAGGTAGACGCAGTCCTGGCCCTGCAGGGTGGCCTGCGCGCTGTAGGCGCGGGCGGTGTCCGCGGCGTCGTAGACGAGGAAGTCGACGGCCTGGTTGCCGTCCACGTCCACGATGGTGAGCACCTGGCCGGCCCGCAGGACGGTGGACCAGGGCGCGAGCGGGGCCACGGTCTCGCGGCGGAGCTCGGGGCCGAACCGGGACGCGAGGTCGGCCGCGCGGTCGGCGGGGACCGGGGCGGGGATCGGGGCCGGGGCGGTGGTGGGAGCAGTCATGGTGGGTTCCTTTCCTCGTCGCTGCAGGGGCTCAGGCCAGGCCGCGGGCGCGGAGGTACTCGGCGGTGTTCTGGTAGGCGCGGCGGCGTTCGGGCGCCGAGCTCCAGGCGGGGGCCTCGGGGGCGGTCGCCCGGGCGCGCCAGGCGACGACGTCGAGCGGAGTGCTCACGTACTCCTCGCGCGGGTCCAGGGGGTGGGCGGCGTTGGCGAGCAGCAGCACGCAGGGCATCTCGGTGACCAGGGTCAGGGCGGCGCCCGGCCCGGCGGAGCCCGTGAACACCGGCCGGCCGGAGGGACCGACCTCCACGCCCTGGAAGAACGAGACGCAGGGCGGGACGTCGCGCCGGGAGAGCCCGTGCTTGGCGCCCGCCAGGACGAGCAGCTCGCGCCCGGCCGGGCTGGGGCCCTGGGGCTGCCCGTCCCCGTAGCGCTCCTCGTTGCGGGCCCGGGAGCTGGCACCGTAGAGGGCGTCGTGGTGGCCCGAGCTGTCCTCCACCACGGTGGCCAGCGCACGGCCCTGGTCGGAGAGCAGGACCTGGCCGGGGCCGGTGCGGACCTGCCACTGGATCTTCATGGTGTCGGCCACGTTGAGCCGCTCGAACGGCTCCGCGGCGTTGTAGAGCAGCACCGAGGCGCAGGCGTCCCCGGCCACGTCCGTGAGCCGGACGGCGGTGCCGCGGGCCAGGACCTTGTGCGTGTAGTTGCCGCCCGCCACGCGCTCGGCCCACACGATGTCCTCCGGCGCCACCCGCGCGGGGGCGTCCCCGTAGGTCGTGGCGGGCACGGTGGGGCTGCACTCGACGACGGTGCCCTCCTGGGCGCGGGCGTGGGCGCGGGCCCCGGCGGTGGTCCCGGTGGCGGACGTGGTCTGGGTGACGGTCATGGCCGGCTCCTTCTCGGACGGATTTTCTGTCGCTTGACAGGTATTAGAGCAGCGCCGGATTTCCCCCGGGTCAGGCGGGCGTTTCGGGGAGGTAACTCCCCGGTCCGCCCGGACGCCGCACCGGGCGGAAGACGGGATTGGTAGGTTCTGTCCCGTGACGAAGAGCCGAGGACGCCCGCGCAAGAATCCCGCCTCCCCCACGGGGCGCGGGGCCGAGCAGGACGTCCTCCACGCCGCCGGGGACCTGTTCGTGCGCCAGGGCTTCGCCCGGACGAGCACCCGCGCGATCGCGGAGGCGGCGGGCCTGCAGCAGGCGAGCGTCTACCACTGGTTCCGCTCCAAGGAGGAGGTCCTGCTGCGCCTGGTGCTCGGCACGGTGGTGCCCTCGCGCCGCCTCGCCGAGCGGCTGCTGGCGGCCGACGCCCCCGGGCACGTGCTGCTGTGGGCCCTGTGCTTCGCGGACACCCGGCTGCTGCTCGAGGACCCGCAGAACCTCGGGGCGCTCTACTTCGCCCCGGAGCTGCGCGGCGAGGGGTTCGAGGAGTTCCACGAGAACCGGGACGCGCTGGAGCGGATCTACGGAACGCTGCTGGAGCGCACGAGCGGGCACCCGGCCGCACCGTTCGACGCGGCCGTGGTCATGGGGCTCGTGGAGAACGTCATCCTGCAGCGCCAGCGCAGGGCGCCGCGCCTGCCCGACGACGCGGCGCACCGCATCGCGGACGCGGCCCTGCGGGTCGCGGGCGCCCCCGAGCACGTCACCGGGCCGACCCGGGACCGGGCCCTGGAGCTGGTGGACGGTCTCGTGGAGGACACCGGCCACCGCCCCGCACCCAGCGCCTAGACTGGGAAGATGCTCTCCCGCCACGACTCGTCCCGCCCGACCGGTTCCTGGACCTGCGGCGGAGGTGAGCGCTGATGTGCGGCATCGCCGGTGAGGTCCGGTTCGACGGTGCGGCCGCGGACCCGGGCACGATCCACCGCATGACCTGCGCCCAGTCCGGCCGCGGCCCGGACGGATCGGGCGCCTGGGCCCAGGGCCCGGTGGCCATGGGCCACTGCCGGCTGAAGATCGTGGACCTCAGCCCCTCGGGCGGGCAGCCGATGGTGGACTCCCGCCTGGGCCTGTCGATCGTGTTCAACGGCATGATCTACAACTACCGGCAGCTGCGCGAGGAGCTGCGCGGCATGGGCTACGAGTTCTTCTCGACCTCGGACACCGAGGTCGCCCTGAAGGCCTATCACCGCTGGGGCCGGGAGTGCGTATACCGCTTCCACGGCATGTTCGCCTTCGCGATCACCGAGCACACGAGCGGGCGCACGGTCCTCGCCCGGGACCGGCTGGGGATCAAGCCCCTCTACGTCGACCACACGGGGGCGCGGCTGCGCTTCGCCTCCACGGTGCAGGCGCTGCTCGCGGCCGGCGACGTCGACACCTCGATCGACCGCACCGCCCTGTCCTACTACCTCACCTTCCACTCGGTGGTCCCGGCCCCGCGCACCATCCTCAAGGGCGTGCGGAAGATGCCGCCGGCGACCGTGCGCACGGTCGAGCCGGACGGGTCGGCCTCCGACCACGAGTACTGGAACCCGCAGTTCACCCGGGACGAGGACCGCTCGGACTGGTCGGCGCAGGACTGGCAGGACGGCCTCGTCGAGAAGCTGCGCACCGCCGTGAAGCGGCGCATGGTGGCGGACGTGCCGGTGGGCGTGCTGCTGTCCGGCGGGATCGACTCCAGCCTCGTCGTGGCCCTGCTCGCGGAGAGCGGGCAGGAGGACCTGCAGACGTTCAGCATCGGCTTCGAGTCCCGGGGCGAGGAGTCCGGGGACGAGTTCGAGTTCTCCTCCCGGGTCGCCCGCCGCTTCGGGACCGACCACCACCAGATCGCGATCGACGACGCCCGGCTGGTCCCGGCGATCGACCGGACCGTGGCCGCGATGAGCGAGCCGATGATCAGCCACGACTGCGTGGCCTTCTACCTGCTCAGCGAGGAGGTCTCGAAGCACGTCAAGGTCGTCCAGTCCGGCCAGGGCGCCGACGAGGTGCTGGGCGGCTACCACTGGTACCCGCCGCTGGCCGACGTCGCGCGCGACGACGCGCGCCAGACCTACTCGGAGGCGTTCTTCGACCGCCCGTGGTCGCGGCTGGCCAAGGTCCTGTCCCCGGAGTGGATGGCGACCCACGACGCGCCCACGGCCTTCATCGAGCGCCACTTCGGCCGCCCCGGGGCCGAGACGGCCGTCGACGCCGCGCTGCGCACCGACTCCACGGTGATGCTCGTGGACGACCCGGTGAAGCGGGTGGACAACATGACCATGGCCTGGGGCCTCGAGGCCCGGGTGCCGTTCCTGGACCACGAGCTCGTGGAGTTCGCCGGGCGCATCCCGCCGGAGCTCAAGCTCGCCGACGGCGGCAAGGGCGTGCTCAAGCGCGCCGCGCGCGGGATCGTCCCGGACGAGGTCATCGACCGGAAGAAGGGCTACTTCCCGGTCCCGGCGATCCGCACCCTGGAGGGCGGGACCCTGGACCGGGTCGAGGCGGCGCTGACCGACCCGGCGGCGGTGCGGCGCGGGCTGTACAACTCCGAGGTGGTGGAGTCCCTGCTGGCGGACCCCAACCGGCACCACACGCCGCTGCGCTCCAACGTGCTGTGGCAGCTGGGGCTGCTCGAGATGTGGTTGCAGGAGAACGGCGTCTCCTGACCCGGCCGCGCCCGGTCGGCCCTCGCCCGGTGCGCCCACCCTGTACTGTGTCTGGGAGCACAGCGACTCCGGTGCGGACGTCGGCACCGCAGCGCGCTCGCCGTCCGGTTCCGCCACGGAACGCGCACCGGACGGAACGACGAGGACACGCATTGCGCACAGAGAACGACCACGACTTCGGGGCGCACGCCGCCCGCACGGACGACGACGGCGGGGCCCCTGCCAAGTGGAAGATCGTGGGCCCGGGACTGGTGGTCGCGGCCACGGGCGTGGGCGCCGCGGACATGGTCGCCACCCTGGTGGCCGGCTCCCGCTACGGCTACGGGCTCCTGTGGGCCGTGGTCCTCGGCGTGATCCTGAAGATCATCCTGGTGGAGGGCGCCGGGCGCTTCACGCTCGCCACGGGCCGCACCATCTTCGAGGGCTGGCGCTCCCTGGGCCGGTGGACCACGTGGTACTTCGGGCCGTACATCATGATCTGGGGCTTCGTCTACGGCGCCACCGCGATGTCCTCCGCCGCGCTGCCCCTGGCCGCGGTCTTCCCCGTCCTGCCCCTGTGGGCCTGGGCGATCGTCATGGGCCTGCTCGGGTTCGTCATGGTCTGGTTCGGGAAGTACTCCACCTTCGAGAAGATCACCGCGGCGCTGGTCGGCCTGATGTTCGTCACCGTGGTAGGGCTGGCGGTCATCGCCACCCCCAACATCCCCGAGATGATCGGGGGCCTCGTGCCGGTCATCCCGGAGGGCGGGGTGCTCTACACGCTGGCCCTCGCCGGCGGGGTCGGCGGCACCATCACGCTGGCCGCCTACGGCTACTGGCTGCGGGAGAAGGGCTGGTACACGCCCAAGTGGATGCGCGTCATGCGGATCGACAACTCCATGGCCTACGTGGTCACGGGCATCTTCGTCATCGCCATGCTGATCGTCGGCGCCGAGGTGGTCCGCTCCGCGGGCGTGGCGCTCAGCTCCGGGGACGAGGGCCTGCTGGACCTCTACGCCGTGCTCCGCGCGGAGTACGGCGACGTGGTCGGCACCGGCTTCCTCGTGGGCTTCTGGGCCGCCTCCTTCTCCTCGATCATCGGCGTGTGGAACGGGGTGTCCCTGATGTTCGCCGACTTCTGGGGGAACATCCGCGGCAAGGAGTCCGGCCACCCCGACACCCGGGTCGGCGGCAAGTACTTCCGCTTCTACGTGCTCTGGCTGACGTTCCCGCCCATGATCCTCTTCGTCCTGGGCCAGCCCATCGGCCTGATCCTCGCCTACGGCGTCCTGGGCTCCCTGTTCATGCCCTTCCTGGCGCTCACCCTGCTGGGCCTGCTCAACGGCCGCCGGGTCCCCCAGGAGTGGGCCAACAGGTGGCACACCAACATCGCACTGGGGATCACCGCGCTGCTCTTCGGCATCCTGGGCGCCCAGCAGCTCGTGAAGGCCGTCGCGCCGCTCGTCGGCGGCTGACCGCGGCCTCGGAGCGGGTCAGGGGATGACGCGCTCGGCCCGGTAGCGCTCGAACAGCCGGGTGAAGCAGTCCTCGGTGCGGCGGTACCCCGTGAACCCGGCCAGCCGGCTCTTGGACATGTCCGCGACGACCTCGATCGGCCGGCCCAGGTCCGCGTCCGTGTGCCACCACGAGGCCACGCGCGCGAGATCGGGCTCGACCAGCCCGTGCTGCTCGACGATCCGCGCCCAGACGTCCTCGGTGCCGCGCATCTGCTCCTCCAGGGGCCGCGGGGCGCCCTGGAAGCCCTCCCACTCCAGCCCGAACCACGCCGCCAGCGCCGGCCACATCCTCCGCCACCGGAAGACGTCCCCGTTGACCACGTTGTACGCCTCGTTCCCGGCGGCCTCCTCGGTGGCGGCCCAGACCATGTGCTCGGCCAGCAGGCCGGCGTCGGTCATGTCGGTCAGGCTGTTCCACTGCGTCTCGGAGCCCGGGAACACGAAGGGCCGGCCGGTCTCCCGGCAGATCGCGGCCTGGGCGGCGAGGGTGAGCCCCATGTTCATGGCGTTACCCACGGCGTGGCCGATCACCGTGTGCGCCCGGTGCACGGACCAGCGGAAGCCCTGGCGCTCGGCGGCGGCCCACAGCTCGTCCTCCTGCGCGTAGTAGAAGTTGTCCACCGGCAGGCGGGGCTCCTCCTCGCGGAAGGGGGTGTCCGGCATGGTGCCCTGCCCGTAGGCCTCGAAGGGGCCGAGGTAGTGCTTCAGCCCGGTCATCAGCGCCACGTGCTCCACCGGGGCGTGGGCCAGGGCGACCAGGAGGTTGCGGACCATGCCCGCGTTGACCTCGATGTTCTCCTTCTCGGTGGCCTGGCGGGACCAGGCGGTGAAGAACACGTGCGTGGGCCGCTCCTCCGCCAGCGCCGCCGCGAGGCTCCCCGGGGAGCGCAGGTCGGCGCTCAGGTGGCGGGCTGTGCTGCCCGGCACGGGGGTGCGGGACAGGGCGAGCACGTCCCAGTTCTGGTCGGTGAGCTGCTCCACGAGCGCGGAGCCGGTGATGCCGCTGGCGCCGACGACCAGCGCGGTCCGGGCGGAGGGGTGAGGTGTGTCCATGGGCCCCACTGTGCCACTGGCGCCGTGGGCGCCGCCGCCCCGGCGGGCGCTGTCCGCTGCGGGGGAAATCCGGACGGGGGGGAAATCCGAATGAGGGGCAATCCGCGGCGCGGGAGATCCTCGGCGCCGGCCCGGTGCGGCCCGCCCGGCAGGTGGGCGCGTCAGCCGGCGAGCGCCCGGGCGCGCGCCTCGGACGGGGAGATGCCGTAGGCGGCCTTGTACACGCGGGAGAAGTGGGCGGCGTCGGGGAACCCCCAGCGGGCGGCGATCCGTCCGACGGGCACCCCGGCGCTCACGGGATCCTCGAGGGCCCGCCGGCACCGCTCCAGCCGGCGGGTGCGGACCCACGCGGAGACGGTGGTGCCCTCCTCGTGGAAGAGCTGGTGGAGCCGCCGGACCGAGATGAAGTGGGCGCGGGCGATCGTCGTGGGGTCGAGGTCGGTGCGGGAGAGGTTCGCCTCGACCCAGTCGTGCACCGTGGCGCGCAGCCGGTCCTTCTCGTGGGCCGAGGCCGCCACCTGGTCGTCGAGCTCGAGGTTGAACGAGGTGGTGAGCAGGTCCAGGGCCGAGTTCCCCAGGCGCTGCCCGTTCATGCCGGTCAGGGCGTCCATCCGCTCGGCCATCGAGGCGAGGAAGCTCGAGACCATCCCGTGCACGGCGGTCTCGGACCCGAGCCGGGCCGCCCGCAGCTGCCCGGCCGCCGCCGGGGGCAGGTCGAGCACGCCGTGCGGGAACATCAGCACCAGCAGCCGGGCGTCCTCGGCGAACTCGAGCCGGTAGGGCGCGGACGTGTCGTAGAGCGCCAGGTCACCCGGCTCCAGGACGCTGCGGCGGCCCGCCTGCTCCACGGCGCAGCGACCCTCCAGCTGCAGGTTCACCTTGAAGCACCCGGCGCCGTCGGCCGTGCCGGGCACGCGCTCGACGGCGTGGGGGCCGACCCGCATGTGGGTGACGTGCAGGTTCCCGGCGTCGCGTGCCACGAGGCCCGCGCGGAAGGTCCGCCCGGCCGTGGTGGTGCACCGCAGCGGCACGAACGACTGCGAGGCGAGCCGGGTCCAGTCCTGGATCGTCTCGGCCAGCACAGGCTCCGTCGCCGCGGGGCGCGGCGGAAGCGGCGTCGAGGCCATTCGGGAGTCCCCCTCTCCGGAACGGCGGGCCGGACGCGCCGGACCGGCCCGCCGTGACTGGGATCACAGCGGTGGCCCCATCCTAGACCGAACGGTAGGTCGGCCGCCGCTCGTGTCGACGCAGCCACACGACCGCCAGGGCTGCGACGGCCAGCTCCACGGTGATGACCAGCAGCGCGGTCGCTCCGTGAGCTTCCCCTTCCGTGACGGCCGAGGGGGCGCCGGCCGGGAGCGCTCCGTGCTGGGCGTGACCACCGCCGGCGCTCATGAGCGGGAGCAGCAGGACGTGGCCGAGCGCCGTCGCGAGCGCCGTGCCCATGGCCATCCGCACCGCGCCGGCCCTGCGGTGCGCGGCCCCGGCACGGACCAGGGTGGTCAGGCAGGACAGGCACAGGACCGCCATGGCCGCCATGCCGAGCGACCAGCCCGGCCCGTGCCCGCCGAGGGCCATCCGGGCGTGCAGCAGGACGGAGGCCGCGAGCCCGGCCGCCAGCAGCACCCGCAGCGGATCACCCGGCAGGCGGGACGCCGACGCCGGGACCACGCCGCGCCCCGCGCGCTCCACGACGCTCACCGCTGCTCCGCCGCTGGGGCCGCCGCAGAGCCGCCCTCGACGGCGCGGCCGGAGCCGACCCCGGCGTAGACCTCGGGCCGGCGCCGCCGGAGGTACTCGCCCCGGAGCAGGCCGGCGAGCCCGGCGGCCAGGATGATCCCCGGCATCACGACGGCCAGCGGGCTGGATCCTTCGGTGCCGATGAGGACGTCGAAGTTCACCAGGACCAGGAGGAAGACCGCGCCCAGGCCCACCGCGGACAGGGCCGGGGCGATCCAGCGCACCCAGGCGGAGCGTCCGCCGGGGTCCCGCCGGAAGTGCCCGATCACGGCCACGGAGGTCACGGCGAGGAGGAAGACCAGCCCGAAGGCCCCGGCGTTGGTGAGCCAGGTGAACAGGGTCAGCACCGGGAACAGGGGGCCGAGCTCGGAGTCCCGCCCGGCGACCGCGAAGACCGTCACGAGCACCACGGCCAGTCCGCTCTGCGCGAGCGAGCCGGCCACCGGGGCGTGGTTGCGCCGCCCCACGGCCCCCAGCCACCGCGGCAGCACGGACTCGCGGCCCAGGGAGAAGAAGTAGCGGGCCACGGCGTTGTGGAAGGCGATGAGCGCGGCGAGCAGGCTGGTGATGAACAGGACCTGCGCGATGTCGGCCAGCAGCACTCCACCGTGCTCGCCCAGGAACACGAAGACCAGGTCCGGCCCGAACTCCTGGGAGGCGGCCACGATCCCGCCCGGCCCGACGCCCACGGCCAGCGCCCAGGCGGACACCGCGTAGAACACGGAGATGACGGCGACCGCCGTGAAGGTGGCCCGCGGGACGGCCCGTGCCGGGTCCTTGGCCTCCTCGCTGTAGATGGCCGCCGACTCGAAGCCCATGAACGCCGCGATCCCGAAGGACAGGACCGCGCCGACGCCGTAGGTGAGGAACTCGGAAGGCATCAGCGGCTGGGCGCTGATCCCTTCGGGGGCCACGGCCAGGGAGATCACGTCGACGGCGATCACCACGAGGAACTCGAGGGTGACCAGGACCGCGATCACCTTGGCGGAGAGGTCGATCCGGCTCACCCCCAGCAGGCCCACGAGCGCGAGCCCGGCGAAGGCCGCGGCCCACCAGGGCACGGCCAGGCCGAGCCGTGCCTCCAGGAAGGAGGACAGCACGAAGCCGAAGATTCCGTAGAGCCCGATCTGCATGGCGTTGTAGCTGATCAGGGCGAGCCACGCCGCGCCGATGCCCTGACGGTGGCCCAGCCCGTCGGCCACGTAGGCGTAGAAGGCGCCTGCGTTGGAGATCCGCGAGGACATCGCCCCGTAGCCCACGGCGAACAGCGCCAGGACCACCCCGAGGGCCAGGAATCCGAGGGGCACCCCGAGCAGCCCGGTCACGGCGAAGGTCGAGGGCACCCCGCCCGCCAGGACGGTCAGGGGCGCCGAGGCGGCGATGATGAGGAAGACCAGCGACGGGACGGTCAGCGTCCGCCGCTCCAGGCCGGCCCCCTCCGTGAGGTGTCCGTGCGTCCCGGTCCGGTCGGAGGCGGCTCGGTCGGAGGCGGCTCGGTCGGAGGCGGCTCCGTCGGAATTGGCCTCGGCAGGAGCGTTCCCGGCAGCGGCGTTCCGGGCGGGGGTGGTCTCGGCGCTCACGGTTCAGCCCTCGCAGCCGCAGGTGCCGGGGGCGCGGTCGGCACCCGGGTCCACCGAGCGGTCTGCGCCGTGGTCGTGGCCGGTCACGGCGTGCGGTCCCGCCACGGCGGGGGCGGGATCCGCGCGGCCGACCTCGGTGCCGCAGCACCTCCCGCCGGCGGTGGACCAGTCGGGCAGGTCCAGGGCCGGGTTGCGGTCGAGGAAGCCGTAGGGCTTGAACCAGAACCCGTAGTAGTCCACCGGCATGACCGGCCAGTCCTCGGTGCGCGGGATGTGGGTGGGGCCGAAGCTGTGCCACAGCACCACGTCCGTGTCGGTCAGGTCCCGGTCCTGGGCCACCCAGTCCCCGATGCCCCCGCCGGTGTGCTGGTTGGGCATGTCCCCGGCGGGGAACCGCTCGTCCTCGGCGAAGGGGGTCACCCACAGGTGGTGGGTGGCGAACTGTGCCCGCCGGCGCACCGAGGACCCCTCGGCGGCCAGCAGCCGCGGGCCGGGCATGGGGATCAGGTGGTAGGCGGTGGGCTCGCCCACGGCGTTGCGCCGGTGGGGGTTGGTGACGAACCACTTGCGACCGGTCTCGGTGTTCGCGTCCCGCACGGCCTCGGACTCCCGGGTGAGGTCGGTGCGGGACCAGGTGAAGGCGTTGCCGTAGGGGTTGTCCTCCCCCATGGGCAGGGTCACGAGGTTCTCCTCCTGCACGGAGTTCTGCAGGCCGTCGACGGCGACGTCCAGACGGGCGCAGAACAGGTGCTGGTGCACCGGGGCCTGCACGCCCGGGGCGATCTCGTTGGCGTGCCGGTTGGGCTTTCCGGGCTCGCAGGCGCCGGCGAAGACGATGCCGGTGGCCTTGGCCTCCACCTGGATCGAGCCGTCGAGGTAGAAGTACCAGAAGAACCCGTACTCGTAGTTGCCGATGGTGGCGAAGTAGCTGACGACCAGCCGCCGGGAGCGGCGCACCTGCGGGGCCTCCCCGAACTCCGTGTGCTTCCAGAGCACCCCGTAGTCCTCCTCGTGCATGCACACCGCGTGCGGGATCTCCATCGGGTGGCCCTCGTCGTCGGCCACGAACGCGTCGAAGTACCGGATCACCCCCAGGCAGTCGCAGCCCAGCTTCAGGGAGTTGGCGTTCTTGCCGAGCAGGTACTCCCCGGCGTCGAAGTAGCTGATCCAGAACCGGGTGTTCGTGGTGTCCCCGTAGGGCACGACCATCTCCGGCACGGAGGCCCGGTAGAGCACGGAGCGGTCCTCGGGCTGCTCCCCGGAGTCGTCCCGGAAGGTGACCTGGTTGAGCACCAGCCCCTCCTGGGCGTTGAAGCCGATGCGCAGCGTCCAGTTCTCCCAGGTGACCCGGGTGCCCTCCACCCGGAAGGACGGGCCCTCGGGCTGGACGATGTCCAGGGGCTTGAGCGTGGTCCGGGCCGGGCCCACGAACTCCGGGGTGTAGTTGGCGTCCGCCATCGGCACCGGCACGTCGCCGTCGTCCTCGACGCGCAGCACGACGCCCGCCGTGAGGTCGATGTGTGCGATGAGGCCCTCCACCGGGTGGCCCCACGGGTTGTCCCCCTCGAAGCGGCGGTGGAAGGTCAGCGAGCGGATCACGCGCCGGCCCGTCTCGTCCTCCCGGGGGAAGGAGCCCGGGGCGAGGGGGGCCACGAAGGTGTGGCGGGTGTCCTCGATCCCGCGGCGGGCCATGGCCTCCTGCCAGCGCGGGTCCGCCTTCACGAGCTCCGCCGCCCGGTCGTACTCCTCGAACATGTAGGGGGCCTGCCCGTAGGGGTGCTCGCCCGTGGGCAGGGTCTCGATCGAGCGGACCTCCCGCGCCGTCACGGACACGACCGCGCGGCGGGTGCGGCCCGTGTCCGTGTCCAGCAGGGTGACGTCCAGCGAGCGGTCGAAGTCGTCCGCGCCCTCCTGGTGGCCGAGCACCACGGACTTGGGCGGCTCGACGGGCAGCACCCGCGGGAACCGGGTGTCCGGTCCGAGCAGGCCGGCGTCGGCGAGGACGCTGCGGGCGGTGCTGATCTCCGCGGGGGTGAGCATGTCCAGCGGGTGGGTGACCCCGAGCGCGGACGGCGGGGTGGCGAGCGTGGTCTCCTGCATGGCGGATCTCCTCGGGTGGTCCGGAAGCGGGCGCGGCGGCCCTGTGGATCGGTGCGGGCCGGAACCCGTTGACGATCAGTGTGGGACAGGTCACCACGGTGTGGACCGGTTCCGGCACCGGGGTGCACCCGCTGGCAACCGGCCTGCGCTGTGGGTCAAGACCCGTCCCGCCTGCCCGGTCGCCCAGCACGGACCGCGCACCGGATCGGCGACGGGAGCGGGACAGACTGCCGGCACCGTAGGGGCATACGTCCTCCGGGACGAGGGCGCCCCTGACGGCCCGCGGCCTATCGCCCGGACGAGCCCGGCGGGTAGGATCAGTCCCGACCGAACAGATCAGCAGGCTGACGGTTCCGTCGACGACGGCGACCCCGGCCCTGAGAAGGAGGATCGATGAAGGCTCTGACATGGCAGGGAAAGCGCTCGGTGAGCGTGGAGGAGGTTCCGGACCCGAGGATTCAGGAGCCCACGGACGCGATCGTGCGGATCACCTCGTCGGGCATCTGCGGCTCGGACCTGCACCTGTACGAGGTGCTGGGCCCGTTCATGGACAAGGGCGACATCATCGGCCACGAGCCCATGGGCATCGTGGAGGAGGTCGGCTCGGCCGTCACCCACATCAAGGCCGGGGACCGTGTGGTGATCCCGTTCAACGTCTCCTGCGGGCACTGCTTCATGTGCAACCAGGGGCTGCAGTCGCAGTGCGAGACCACCCAGGTCCGCGAGTACAACAGCGGTGCGGCGTTCCTCGGCTACTCGCGGCTCTACGGCTCCGTGCCGGGCGGGCAGGCCGAGTACCTGCGGGTGCCGCACGCGGACTACGGGCCCATCAAGGTCCCCGAGACCGGTGAGGACGAGCGCTACCTGTACCTCTCCGACGTGGTGCCCACCGCGTGGCAGGCCGTGAAGTACGCCGCACCCCCGGAGGGCGGCTCCCTGGCCGTGCTGGGTCTGGGCCCGATCGGTCAGATGTCCGCCCGGATCGGCCGGCACCTGGGCTACCGCGTGATCGCGGTGGACCCGGTCGTCGAGCGCCGGGCCATGGCCGAGCGCCACGGGATCGAGACGCTGGACTCCTCCGGCGACGTGGCCGAACGGCTGAAGGACCTCACGGGCGGCCGCGGCCCGGACTCGGTGGTGGACGCGGTCGGGATGGAGGCGCACGGCTCCCACGTGGCCGGCGTGGCCCACAAGGCGGTCGGGCTGCTGCCGTCCCCGCTGGGCCGCAAGGCGATGGAGATGGCCGGCGTGGACAAGCTCAGTGCGCTGTACACCGCCATCGACGCCGTCCGGCGCGGCGGCACGATCTCGCTCAGCGGCGTGTACGGCGGGATGAAGAGTCCCATGCCGATGCTCACGCTGTTCGACAAGCAGATCCAGGTGCGCATGGGCCAGTGCAACGTGAAGTCCTGGATCGACGAGCTCCTGCCCCTGGTCGACGACCCGTCCGACCCGCTGGGCGTGCTCGACCTCGCCACCCACCAGGTGCCCCTGGAGCAGGCCCCGGAGATGTACGAGAAGTTCCAGAAGAAGGAGGACGGCTGCATCAAGGTGGTGCTCAAGCCATAGGGCCCCGCGTGGTGTCCCGGTGAGCCCCGGTCCTCGTCGTGAGGGCCGGGGTTCGCTGCGCGCCCGGCCGCTCCCGACCGGCACCTCGCCGCCTCGGTGAGCCCTGCCCGGCGAGGACCTCTGCCCGGCGAGGACCTCTGCCCGGCCCGCTCCCGCTCAGCCGGTTCTCCTCAGCCGGTTCTCCTCCGCCGCTCCCGCTCAGCCGGTCCCGCTCAGCCGGTTCTCCTCCGCCGCTCCCGCTCAGCCGACCGTGATCCGCACCCGGGCCGGCAGCAGCGCGTCGAGGTCCCCGTCCAGGGCGAGAGCCGGTGTGGAGGAGCCGAGCGCGGCCTCCGGGACGCCGCGCAGCGCCATCCGCAGGGCCAGCTCCGTGGTCAGCCACGGGGTGGTGCCGTAGCCGGGGTTGCCCTGGGCCTCCAGCACGGCGGGGAAGGTGCTCCCCTGGTGGGTGGTGAAGACCCCGCGGGTCGTCCAGGACCAGCCGGTGAGGACGTCCCCCGTCGGGCCGGTGCCCACCTGCGGCAGCCGCGCCGCCAGGACGTCGGCCACGCGGGCGCGCACCGGGTGCGGCAGGCGGCTGACGAGCCCGGCCGAGCACTGGACCACGGCCACCGCCGTGGCCGCGGCGCACCGCCCGGCGCCGGGCAGCCCTCCCGCACGGCCCAGGTCCGCGGCCTCCCGGAACGCGAGGGGGTGGGCGGCGGCCCCCGGCACCGGGCTGAGGGCCTGGGTGCGGTGGACCACCGGCGGGTTGATCGCCGCGAGCGGGCTCATGGGGGCCAGCACCCGGCCGCCGGCGGTCCGGGGTCGCAGGCGCAGCGGGCTGGCGCGGCGCACCGCCCCGGGGTCGGCGGCGGTGCCGGTGCCGGGCGCCGGCGCGGGAAGGCGCGCGGCGACGTCCCCCATCCGGGCGGGGACGGGATCCCGCAGGACCTCGACGAGGCTCTGCAGGGTCCCGCCCGAGACCGACTCGGAGAACCCCGTCCCCGGCGGGGTGCGCACGGAGGTCACGAGGTCGGCGGTGCGCAGGGTCTCGCCGCGGGCGGCGGCGTGCCGGCGGGCGGCGTCCACCAGGACGTCGGCGGGCAGGGCCTCGAAGCCGGCCGTGTGCACCACGGCCACCCCGGCGGCCCGCGCGGGCGCGTCCAGGTCCCGGTCGGTGCGGTGGGCCAGCTGCGGCTCGCCGGTCAGGTCCAGGTAGTGGGCGCCCTCCGCGACGCACGCCGCCAGCACCGGCGGGGCCAGCCGGGTGTAGGGGCCGGCCAGGTTGACCAGGACGTCGGTCCGCCGCACGAACGCGCGCAGGGATCCGGGGTCCGTCACGTCGGCGGGCACGACCTCGGGAACGGGGATCCCGCGCTCGGCGCACAGGGCGCGCACGCGCTCGGGGTCCCGGGCGCCGACGACGACGTCGACTCCCGCCTCGGGCGCCCGCGCCACGAGGTGGGCCAGTGCCACGCGCCCGGTGATGCCGGTGGCCCCGAGCAGGCCCACGACGGGCCGGGGGTTCTGGGTGGAGTCCATCCGGTCACTCTAGGGGACCGGCCCGGGCGGGGCTTTTCCGAAGCCGGCTCCCAGGTCCGTCCCCTACCGTGGTCGGCAAGGATCCGCGCCCTTCGAGAAAGGTCCTCCCGTGAGCACCTCCCCCGTCCGCGCCCCTGCCGGTCCCGCCCGGCCGACCGCCGCGGACCGCACCCGCCAGGTCGTGGTCACGATCAGCGAGATCGCGTGCGTGCTGGGCACCCTGGTGGGGATCGGCCTGTTCGGCACCCGGGTCGAGGAGTCCTCCGGCGGCAGCCTCGCCGCGGACGCCACCCTGCTCGCCCCGGCGGGCACGGCGTTCTCCATCTGGTCGGTGATCTACCTGGGCCTGTCCGCGTACACCGTCTGGCAGTGGCTGCCCTCGCGCGCCGCCGACCCGCGCGCCCGCGCCACCGGCTGGCTCGCGGCGGTCTCCATGCTCCTCAACGCCGGCTGGCTGCTGGTCACCCAGCAGGGGTGGATCTGGGTCAGCGTCGGCGTCATCGTCGCCCTGGCCCTCGTCCTGGGCCTGCTGGTGCAGCGCCTGGCCGAGCTGCCGGACCCGGGCACCCGGCTGGACCAGCTCGTGGCGGACGGCACGTTCGGGCTGTACCTGGGCTGGGTGGCCGTCGCGACGGCGGCCAACGTCGCGGCCGCCCTCGTCGCCTCGGGCGTGCGCCAGGAGGGGCCGGGCGCGGAGTGGATCGGCGTGGCCGTGGTGCTCGTGCTGGCCGCGGTGCTGGCGTGGATCCAGCACCGGGTCGGCGGGCGCTGGGCCGTGGCCGCCGCCTCCGCGTGGGGCCTGTCCTGGATCGCGGTCGGCCGGGCCCTGGATGAGCCCCAGTCGCTGACCCTGGCCTACGGCGCGGCCCTCGCCGCCGTGCTGGTCGTGGTCGCCACGGCGCTCGCGCGCGGACGCGCCCCCGCGCCCGGCACGGCCCCGCACGCGGCGGGACGCACGGAGCGCGGCCCGCGGACGGCGACCGTGCGGAGCTAGGACGCCGACCGCACGAGCCCAGGACGCCGGCCCCACAGGGCTAGGACGCCGACCGCTCCTGGAGGTCCTCCCCGGCCCGCGCCCGCACCACGGCGTCCACGGCGCGGATGAAGCCCAGGTGGCTGAACGCCTGCGGGAAGTTCCCGGCCAGCCGCCCGGTGCCGGGGTCGAACTCCTCGGCGTAGAGGCCGAGGTCGTTGGCGTAGCCGGCCAGCTGCTCCAGCAGCTGCCCGGCGTCGTCCACCCGGCCGCTGCGCGCGTACTGCTCCACGAGCCAGAACGTGCAGATGAGGAACGGGTACTCCCCGCCCTCCAGCCCGTCCAGCCCGGAGGCCGTCCGGTACCGGTGCACCAGCCCGTGCTCTCCGCGCAGGTCGGCCTCGATCCGGGCGACCGTGCCGAGCATCCGCGGGTCGTCGTAGGCCACGAACCCGGTGTGCGGCAGCTGGAGCAGGGAGGCGTCGACCTCGGTGCCGCCGTAGGTCTGGGTGAAGGTGTTCAGCTCCTCGTGGAAGCCCCGCTCCATGATCTCGGTGCACAGCCGCTCCCGCAGCTCGCGCCACCGCTGCACCGGCCCGCTCAGCCCGTGCTCCTCCACCGCACGGATGCCCTGGTCGAAGGCGGCCCACATCATGGCCCGCCCGTGCACGAAGAACGCCGGGTCCCCGCGCATCTCCCAGATGCCGTGCCCGGGACGGTCGTAGTGGTGCTCGCAGAAGCGCAGCAGGTTCCTTTGCAGCCCCCAGGAGTACTCGTCCTCCGGCACGCCGGCGTCACGCAGGGCGGCCAGCGCCAGCATGACCTCGCCCACCACGTCGGCCTGGTACTGGCCCACGGCCCCGTTGCCGATCCGCACCGGCGCCGAGTCCTCGTACCCGGCGAGGTGGCCCAGCTCGGTCTCGGCCAGCCGCCGCTCCCCGGCCAGGCCGTACATGATCTGCACCTGGTCGGGATCTCCGGCCACGGCCCGCAGCAGCCAGTTGCGCCAGTGCAGCGCGCCGTCGGTGAAGTCGTGGGCGACGAGCACCTCGATGGTCAGGGCCGCGTCGCGCAGCCAGGTGTAGCGGTAGTCCCAGTTGCGCACTCCCCCGAACTCCTCCGGCAGGGAGGTGGTGGGGGCGGCCACGATCCCGCCGGTGCCGCGGTGGGTGAGCGCCCGCAGCACGAGCAGGGAGCGCAGCACGGCCTGCTCATGGCGCTTGTGCGTGCTCACGTGGGAGGACCACTCGGTCCAGAACCTGACCGCCTGGTCCAGGGCCCGGGCGGCATCCACCGGCCGGGGCAGCGGGTGGTGGGACTCGTGCCAGGTCAGCGCCCAGTCCAGGGACTCCCCGGCGGAGAGCGCGAACCGTCCGGCCAGCCGGTCGGAGACCCCGCCCGCGTCGTCGTCGGGCCGGCCGGGCTCCTCCGGCGCCGCGTCCGATCGCGGCTCGGCCGGCGCGGCCGCGGGGGCGTGCAGCATGGGCCCGGTCAGCAGCAGGGCGTCGGGGCCGGCGATCGAGAGCAGCCCGCAGGTGCCGGCCGCGTCCACCGCGACCCGCCGGGTCCAGGGCAGGGCGCGGCTGTAGTCGAAGCGGATCCGCAGGTCGTGCTCCACCTCCACCCTCCCGGCGGTGCACTCGACCCGGCGCACCAGGTCGGCGTGGTCGGGGTGGCCCTCCGGCCCGCCCGGGGGCAGGAAGTCGGTGACCACGGCGGTGCCGGTGGGGGTGCGCCACGTGGTCTCGAGCACGAAGGTGCGGGGCAGGTAGCGGCGGGAGGCGACCTCGCCGTCGACGGCGGAGAGCTTCCAGCGCCCGTCCTCCGGGCCGCCGAGCAGGGCGGCGAAGACCGACGGGGAGTCGAACCGGGGGAAGCACAGCCAGTCGATGCTGCCGTCGCGGGACACCAGCGGACCGGTGTGCAGGTCGGACAGGAGGGCGTAGTCCTCCAGGGGCGTGGACGGGGACCGCCGGGGTTCGTTGCTCATGCGCCCAGTCAACCAGCCGGGGCGCTCCGGCCCCCGGACACGGCGAGGTCGTGGGCGAGGACGGCGAGCTCGAGCAGCAGCCGGCCGCGCGGTTCCTGCGGGCTGCACCCGGTCAGCTCCACGAGCCGGCGGCTGCGGTAGATGACGGTGTTGCGGTGGCAGAACAGCTCCTCCGCCGCGGCCGTCGGCGAGCCGCTGTGCCGCAGGAGCGCGCGCAGCGTGTCCAGCAGCGTGGTGCGCTGGTGGGCCGGCAGGGCGAGCACCGGGGCCAGGACCTGCTCGACGATCATCGAGCCCACCTCCGGGCTCGTCTCGACCAGCAGCTCCGGCAGGCGGGCCGAGGCCCACACGAGCCGCCGCGCCCCCACCGGCAGGGTCGCGGCCGCCCGGGCGGCCAGCCGGAAGGCCGCCGCGGTGTCCGCCATGCCCTGCCGGGCCAGGGCCACCCCCACGCGGCCGTCCACGGCCGGGCGCAGCAGGTCGCTCAGCCACGCCTCGTCGGCGCCCTGCATGGCGACCACCCCGTAGAGGGCGCCGTCGCGCACGCCCCAGCGGGAGGTCCCGCCCATCCGTTCCACCCGGTCCTCGGGGTGGTGCAGGGGCTCGCTGTGCGGGTCCTCCACGACGGCGACGACGCAGGCGACCGGGGCGTCGGCGCGGATCCCGAGGATCTGCTCGGCCTGGGCGGCGAACTCCGGGTCGGCGGCCCGGCCCTCGAGCAGGCCCGCCAGGTAGTTCTCCTGCCGGCGCAGGTCCCGCAGCTCCCGCCGGGCGGTCTCGCGCCGGTAGGCCTCGCTCATGACCTCGCTCTGCACCCCCAGGTCGTGCCACAGCCGGCGGCCGGCGGTGACGAGCTCCTCGGCGGTGATCTCGGCCCGGCCGTCCCGCACCCGGTCGGTCATCGCCTCCCAGAGCAGCAGGTTGCCGGTGGTGTAGGCGGACAGCACCGCCTCCAGCGGAACGCCCTGGCGCGCCCGCTCGATGCCCGTGTCCCGCCACACGTCGACCGCGCGGGCCGTGCCGCCGTCGTCGTCCGCGCGCCCGGCGAGGATGCGCAGGCCCCGGCCGACGTGCTCGCGGGTGCTCCGGCGCAGCAGCGCCTGCAGCTCGGGGGTGGACCAGCCGCCGCCGGCCGGGCCCTTCGCGAGCAGCACGGCGGTGATCCCGTCGGCGATCCGGTCCGCGTCCTCCAGCATCCCGGTCCAGGCGCGGCGGAGCCGGTCCTGCCCGCCGGCCTGCGCCGCGGCCTGTGCCTCGATGTGCTCCATCGCTCCACGATCGCACGCGGTGCACAGTCCGGACCACTGAGCGGCCGCCGCTGCACAAGGATCTTCGTGCACCGCGCCCATGTACCGGCTGTGATGCGGAGCACAGGATGGTGGTCAGCGCCGATGCCCGTCCGAGCCCAGGAGCACCCCATGACCCAGACCGCGACCGCACCCCGGACCTCCGTGCTGGAGGACCACGACATCTACCGGCTCGACGCCCGCCTCACCGACGAGGAGCGCGCGATCCGGGACAGGGTGCGCGCCTTCGTCGACGCTGAGGTCCGCCCCGTCATCAACGACTACTGGGAGCGCGCGGAGTTCCCCTTCGAGCTCGTCCCGAAGCTCGCCGAGCTCGGCGTGGCCGGCACCGTCATCCAGGGCCACGGCTGCCCGGGGATGAGCCGGATGGCCGGGGCCCAGGTGTCCCTGGAGCTGGCCCGCGGGGACGGCTCGATCAACACGTTCTTCGGGGTGCACTCCGGCCTGGCCATGGGCTCGATCAACACCCTCGGCTCGGAGGAGCAGAAGCAGCGGTGGCTGCCGGCCATGGCCCGCCTCGAGCGGATCGGCGCGTTCGCGCTCACCGAGCCGGAGCACGGCTCCGACTCCGTGGCCCTGGAGACCAGCGCCCGGCGCGAGGGGGACACCTGGGTGCTCGACGGGGCGAAGCGCTGGATCGGCAACGCCTCCTACGCCCACGTGGTGATCATCTACGCCCGCGACGTCGCGGACGGCCAGGTCAAGGCCTTCGTGCTCGAGCGCGAACCGGACGCGGAGTTCCCCGCCGGGTTCCGCCCCACCGTGATCACCGGCAAGATCGGCAAGCGCGCGATCCTGCAGCCGGACATCGTCATCGAGGACCTGCGCATCCCCGATAGGAACCGCCTGCAGCGCTGCGACTCCTTCAAGGACGTCAACAAGGTCCTCAACGCCACCCGCGGCGGGGTGGCGTGGGAGGCCCTCGGCCACGCGATCGCCGCCTACGAGATCGCCGTCCGCTACGCCGGCGAGCGCAAGCAGTTCGGCCGGTCGATCGGCAGCTACCAGCTCGTGCAGAACAACCTGGCCAACATGCTCGCCGAGACCACGGCGATCAAGCTGATCTGCTTCCGGATCGTCGAGCTCCAGGACGAGGGCGCCCTCACCGGCCCCATGGCCTCCCTGGCCAAGCTCACCGCGGCCAAGAAGGCCCGCTGGGTCGTCTCCACGGCCCGCGACGTCCTGGGCGGCAACGGGCTCCTGCTCGAGCACGACGTCGCCCGCCACCTCACCGACATGGAGGTGGTCTACACCTACGAGGGCACCGACTCCATGCAGTCCCTCATCGTCGGCCGCGCGATCACCGGCGTCTCGGCCTTCGCCTGACCCCCGCCCGGCCCCCGCTCACCCCACCGGAAGGAACCCCGTGCCCGAAGCCGTCATCGTCTCCGCCGTCCGCTCCCCCATCGGCCGCGCCCGCAAGGGCTCCCTGCGCGAGATGCGCGCCGACGACATGGCCGCCCAGATGGTCCGCGCCGCCCTCGACAGGGTGCCCGAGCTCGACCCCTCGGAGATCGACGACCTGATCCTGGGCTGCGGCGTCCCGGAGGCCGAGTCCGGGCAGAACCTCGGCCGTCTCGTGGCCGTCCGCGCCGGTCTCGACGACGTCCCGGGGACCACGATCACCCGGTTCTGCTCGTCCAGCCTGCAGACCACCCGCATGGCCATGCACGCGATCCGGGCCGGTGAGGGCAGCGTCTTCCTCTCCGCCGGGGTGGAGGCCACGAGCCGCCTGGGCCGGGGCCGCTCGGACGAGGACACCCGCAACCCGTACTTCCGGCAGGCGTGGGAGCGCTCGGACCGGCGCGCCGCGGGCGGGGCCGGGACGTGGGAGGACCCCCGGGACGACGGCGGGGTCCCGGACGTCTACATCGCCATGGGCCAGACCGCGGAGAACGTCGCCCAGCTGCGCGGCGTGTCCCGGGAGGCGCAGGACGCCTACGCGGTGCGCTCGCAGCACCGCGCCGAGCAGGCGCAGGCCAGCGGCTTCTGGGACCGGGAGATCGCCCCGCTCGCCCTGCCGGACGGCACGCTCGTGACGCGCGACGACAGCCCCCGGCCCGGCACCACGCTCGAGGCGGTCGCCCAGCTGAGCCCGGTGTTCCGGCCCGACGGGACGGTCACCGCCGGCAACGCGTGCCCCATGAACGACGGCGCCGCCGCGCTGGTGATCATGAGCGACACCCGGGCCAAGGAGCTGGGGCTGACCCCGCTCGCCCGCATCGTCTCGACGGGGCTGTCCGCCCTCTCGCCGGAGATCATGGGCCTGGGCCCGGTCGAGGCGTCCCAGCAGGCGCTGGCCCGGGCGGGGATGAGCATCGACGACGTGGACCTCGTGGAGCTCAACGAGGCCTTCGCGGCCCAGGTGCTGCCCTCCGCCGAGGACCTCGGCGTCCCCGAGGACAAGCTCAACGTCAACGGCGGGGCCATCGCGCTGGGCCACCCGTGGGGCATGACCGGCGCCCGGATCACCGCCACCCTGCTGAACGGCCTGCGCCAGCACGACCGGCAGATCGGCCTGGAGACGATGTGCGTGGGCGGCGGCCAGGGCATGGCGATAATCGTGGAGCGGCTCTCGTGAGCGAGACCGCCGGCTCCCGCTGCCGGCGCTTCGAGGACCGGGTCGCCGTGGTCACCGGCGCGAGCCGGGGCATCGGCCTCGGCATCGCCGAGCGCCTCGTGGCCGAGGGCGCCCGGGTCTGCCTGACGGCGCGGAAGCCCGAGGCCCTGGAGGCCGCCGTGGAGTGCCTCGGCGGGCCGGAGCGGGCGATCGCGGTGCCGGGCCAGGGCAGCGACCCCGACCACCACGCGGAGGTCGTCGAGCGCACCCTGGAGGCCTTCGGCCGGCTCGACCACCTGGTGAACAACACCGGGATCAACCCCGTGTACGGCACCCTCGACGAGCTCGACCACGCGGCGGCGCGCAAGATCGTCGAGGTCAACGTGCTCGGCACGCTCTCGATGACCCGCGCGGCCGCGCGGACGGGGCTCGGCGCCCACGGCTCGGTGGTCAACGTCGCCTCCGTGGCGGGCACGCGCCCGGCCCCGGGCATCGGGTTCTACGGGGCCACCAAGGCCGCCGTCCTGCACCTCACCGAGGAGCTGGCCCTCGAGCTGGCCCCGCGCGTGCGGGTGAACGCGGTGGCGCCGGCGATCGTGCGCACCCGCTTCGCGGCGGCGCTGCTGGCCGAGGGCGAGGAGCAGGTCGCCGCAGGCTATCCCCTCGGCCGGATCGGCACCCCCGCCGACGTCGCCGCCGCCACCGCCTTCCTGCTCTCCGAGGACGCGTCCTGGATCACCGGGCGCACCCTCGTGCTCGACGGCGGCTCAGGCCTCAACGGCCCGCTCTGAGCGCCCGCACCGGGTGGATCGGCCACGGCGGTCCACCCGGCGGCATCACCCGCCGACATCACCCGCCGACATCACCCGCCGGACCCACCCGACCGACCCGCCCGACCGACCCGCCCCGACCGGCACGTCCGGCCGACCCCAGGAGGACCCATGACCACGCACCAGCGCACCGCCGTCGTCACCGGCGCGGCCCGCGGCATCGGTGCCGCGCTCGCGCAGCGGCTCGCCGCCGACGGGATGGCCGTCGCCGCCGTCGACCTCTCCGCCGACGCGTGCTCCGACGTCGTCGAGGCCATCACCGCGGCCGGGGGCACGGCCCGGGCCTACGCCGCGGACGTCGCCGACGAGGCGTCCGTCGCCGGGCTCGTCGAGGAGGTGGCGGCCGAGCTCGGCCCGCCCACCGTGCTCGTGAACAACGCCGGCGTGCTGCGGGACAACCTGCTGTTCCGGATGAGCGCCGACGACTGGGACACGGTGATGAACGTCCACCTGCGCGGGCACTTCCTCATGTCCCGCGCCGTGCAGGCGCACATGACGGAGCAGGGCTGGGGACGGATCGTCAACATCTCCTCGACCTCGGCCCTGGGCAACCGCGGGCAGGCCAACTACGCGGCCGCCAAGGCGGGCATCCAGGGATTCACGAAGACCCTGGCGATCGAGCTCGGCAAGTTCGGCGTCACCGTCAACGCGATCGCCCCGGGGCTGATCGAGACCGCGATGACGCGGGCGACCGCGGAGCGGATGGGCGTGCCCTACGAGCAGTTCGTCGAGAAGGCCGCCCAGCAGATCCCGGTGGCCCGGACCGGCACCCCCGAGGACATCGCCGCGGCGGCGTCCTTCTTCGTCCGCGAGGACGCGTCCTTCGTCTCCGGACAGGTGCTCTACGTCGCCGGCGGGCCGCGCGCCTGACGACCGGCCGGGCCGGACCTCCGGCAGGCCGCCCGGACAGCAGCCGATCCACAGAACAGGAGAGAGCAGATGCAGACCTACCCCGGGATCGACGAGTACGCCGCGGCGATCGGCACGCACCTCGGCCACAGCGCGTGGCGGACGGTCACGCAGGAGCAGGTGGACCTCTTCGCCGACGCCACCGACGACCACCAGTGGATCCACACCGACCCGGAGCGGGCCCGGTCCGGTCCCTTCGGCGGGCCGATCGCGCACGGGTTCCTCACCCTCTCGCTGGTGCCCGCGTTCCTGCGGGAGATCTACCGGGTGGAGGGCCTGTCCATGGTGGTCAACTACGGCTCCGACAAGGTCCGCTTCCCCCGCCCGGTGCCCGTGGGCTGCCGGGTCCGCGCGGGCGCGGAGCTGATCGGCCTCGAGCGCGGCCCGCAGGGAGCCCGGGCGACCGTGCGCGTCACGGTCGAGGTCGAGGACTCCGACCGGCCCGCCTGCGTGGCCGAGATCGTCTCGCTGCTGCGCCCGTGATCGGCCACGCGGCGCCCGCCCGGCCCGTCCCACCACCGCGTCCATGACCGATTCCACGATCGACTCCAGGAGCACCCGATGACCTTCAACGTGTCCGTGATGCTGCGCGAGACCGCGACGGCCACCCCCGAGAAGGCGTGCGTGGTGCTCGGGCGGCGCAGCTGGAGCTTCCGCGAGGTGGACGCGGCCGCCGACCTCGTGGCCGCGAACCTGCGCGCCCTCGGGCTCCCGCCCGGCACGGCGGTCGGGGTCCAGCTGCCCAACGTCCCGCAGTTCCTCTTCGCGTACTACGGGATCACCCGGGCAGGCTGCGTCATGGTCCCCATGAACCCGCTGCTCACGGCCCGCGAGGTCACCCACCAGCTGCGCACCGCCGACTGCGCGCTGCTGGTGACCACGGACGCGGTGGCCGCCGAGGCCCTGGCCGGTGCCCGCGGGGCCGGGGACGTCGCCGTGTACGTCGTGGACACCGGCACGGGCTCCCGCCCGGAGGGCACCCGCGACTTCGCCGAGCTGCTCAGCCGCCGCCCGCCCGTGGACGCCGCGGCGACCGCGGCCGACGACACGGCGGTGATCGTCTTCACGAGCGGGACGACCGGAGCCCCCAAGGGCGCGGAGCTGACCCACTTCGGGATCTACATGAACTCCACGGCCTCGGCGGAGCGCGTGCCGGTGGACCCGGACGGCACGGTGCTGGCGGTCCTGCCGTTCTTCCACGTGTACGGACTCACCAGCGTGCTCAACATCGGGGTGCGCTTCGGGGTGACGCTGGTCCTGCTGCCGCGGTTCGACCCCGCCGCGGCGATGGACCTGATCGAGCGGCACCGGGTGGTGCGCTTCTCCGCCGTCCCCACCATGCTGATCGCGATGCTGGAGGCGGGCACCGCGGGCCGGGACCTCTCCAGCGTGGAACGGGTGACCTCCGGGGGCGCCGCGCTGCCGGGCGAGGTCCTGCGCCGCTTCGAGGCCGAGTTCCCGAACGCCACGGTCCTGGAGGGCTACGGGCTGTCCGAGTCCACCAGCTCCGTCTCGGTCAACGTCTCGCGGGAGGAGCGCAAGGTGCTGTCCATCGGCAGGCCCCTGTGGGGGACGCAGTGCCGCGTGGTCGACGACGAGGGCACCGTCCTGCCGCCCGGCCCCGAGCACGTCGGCGAGCTGCTCTACAGAGGGCCCACGATCATGAAGGGCTACTACGGGGACCCCGAGGCCACGGCCGCGGCGCTGCGGGACGGGTGGCTGCACACCGGGGACCTGGGCTGGATGGACGAGGACGGCTTCGTCTTCGTGGTGGACCGCAAGAAGGAGCTCATCATCCGCGGCGGGTACAACGTCTACCCCCGAGAGGTCGAGGAGGTGATCGCCACGCATCCCGCGGTGTCCGAGGTGGCCGTGGTGGGCAGGCCCCACCCCCGGCACGGCCAGGAGATCGTCGCGGTCGTCAGCCCCCGCCCCGGCACGGCTGTCAGCGCGGAGGAGATCGTGGCGCACGCCCGGCGCTCGCTGGCCGCCTACAAGTATCCCCGCGAGGTCGTCGTCCTCGCCGAGCTGCCGAAGACGGCCACGGGCAAGATCCGCAAACGGGACCTGGCCGCGGAGGTCGCCGCGGAGGCGTGACCGCTCGGCGCCGGGGTAGCGTGCTGGTATGACGCCCATCAGGACCCTGATCATTCTCGGCGCCACCGGCGACCTCACCTCCCGTCTGCTCCTGCCGGGGCTGGGCACGCTGCTCAGCTCGCAGCCGGAGCTGCGGATCGACGTCGTCGGCTCCTCGCGCGAGCCCGCGGACGGGTGGGAGCGGGTGGTGGCGGAGGCCTTCGACGGCGTCGGCGCCTCCGGGCCCGCTGCCGCGCACACCCGGGAGACGGCCCGCTACGTGGCGGGCGACGTCACCGACGCCGGGGACCTCGCCGCCCTGCTCGACGACGCGGAGGGCCCGGTCTGCCTGTACTTCGCCCTGCCGCCGGCCGTCACCGCCCGGGCCTGCGAGGTCATGGCCGATATGGACCTGCCGGATGACCTGGTGCTGGCCCTGGAGAAGCCGATCGGCTCGGACACGGCGACCGCCCGGGAGCTGAACCGTCTCGTGGGCCGGCTCGTGCCCGAGGAGCGCACCTTCCGGGTGGACCACTTCCTCGGCATGCCGGCGGTGCTCAACTTCGTGGGGCTGCGCTTCGCCAACCGGCTGCTGGAGCCGCTGATGAACAGGGAGCACGTGGAGTCCGTCGAGATCGTGTTCGACGAGACCCTGGGCCTGGAGGGGCGCGCGGGCTTCTACGACTCCACGGGCGCCCTGCGGGACATGCTCCAGTCCCACCTGCTGCAGGTGATGGCCCTGGTCATGATGGAGCCGCCGTCCTCCTTCGACCAGGTGGAGATCCCCACGCTGACCAGCCACGTGCTGCGGGCCGCGAAGCCCTGGCACGGCGACCCCGCCCGGGCCGCGGTCCGCGGCCGGTACACGGCGGGCACCGTGGACGGCCGGGAGCTGCCCGACTACACGGCCGAGGAGGGGGTGGACCCGAGCCGCGGCACGGAGACGTTCGCCCAGGTCGTCCTCGAGGTCGACACCTGGCGCTGGAACGGCGTGCCGGTCACCCTGCGCTCGGGCAAGGCCGTGGGCAATCCGCGCCAGGAGATCGCCATCACGTTCCGCCGCCCGCCGCACGACTACGAGCAGCTGCCCCGCTCCGGGGACGTCGCCCCGACCGTGCTGCGCATGGGTCTCGAGGAGGAGCAGCTGTCCCTGGAGCTGAACGTGGGCGGCCCCTTCGACTCCCGTGGGATGACGCGGGTGACGCTCTCCTCGGGGATGGCCCGGCCGGGCCTGACCGCCTACGGCAGCGTGCTGCGCGGCATCCTCGAGGGCGACCACACCTTCAGTGTCCGCGGGGACGCCGCCGAACAGGGGTGGCGGATCGTCGACGAGGTGCTGGCCGCCTTCGAGGACGGCCGCGTGCCGTTGCTCGACTACCCCGCGGGCAGCTCCGGGCCTGCCTGAGGGCCGGGCCCGGAGCTCACCGCCCGGACGGTCCGGTCACCGGGCCGGTGACCGGAGACGCGCGTCCGGAGTCCGGCCCCCTGCCCGGAGCACCCGCCGCGGGGGTCTGCCTGGTCGCCGGGGGCTGCCCGGAACCCGCGAGCCCTCACCCGGAACCCGGCCACCGCTCACAGGTCGCCGATGGCGGAGCCGAGCAGGCGGACGGGCTCGAAGGCCTCGGCGTTGGTGTTCTTCGCCTGCGCCCCGCGGAAGGCGGCCATCCCCCGCACCCGCCCCGGGGTCATGTAGGGCTTGCCGGCCTGGTCCCGGTGGGAGAGCACGGCCTCGACCTTCACGTCCACGTAGCCGTCGATGTCCACGAACACCGACGGGTCGAAGTCACGGGTCACCGAGGGGGACTCGAAGCACAGGATGGAGTGGTGGGCCCGCGCGGCGCGCAGGGTGGCCTGGTGCACCGCGTAGTGGTCCTGGTGCTGGTCGTGGGCCGAGTGGGTGAAGATCACGTCCGGCTGGAACTCCTTGATCGCGGCCTCGATGGCGCGCACCAGGTCGTTGGTCACCGTCTCCAGCTTCGTGTCCGGGAAGTCGTGCACCCGCAGCCCCGACAGGCCGAGGAACGAGGCCCCGCGCTGGGCCTCGGCCGGGCGCAGGCCCGCGTTGCCGCCGACCTCCCCGGAGCTCATCACCAGGCCGCGGACCTCGTGGCCGGTGTCGACCAGCTTGGCCAGGGTCGCCCCGCAGGCCAGCTCGAGGTCGTCGGGGTGCGCGCCCACGGCCAGCACCCGGCGGCGCTGCACCACGGTGGCCGCCGGGATCCGCCGCTCGGCGATGGCGAAGCCGAAGACGCCGGTGGCGACCAGCGTCGAGACCGCGATCGCGTCGCAGACCAGCGTCACGGGCATGACCGTGGCGCACCACAGGTTCAGCGCCAGCAGCACCGAGTAGACGATGACGATCGACCGGCGCAGCCCCCTGGCGCCGACGATGAACCGCTTGTGGCGCTTGTAGTTCGCGTCCGGCAGCACGTATGCGAGGACGACGGCACTCAGCAGAGCGCCCACGACGGATGGCAGCATGTTTCCCCCCAGAAATCATTCAGCGCGACCCGGGCACTCCGTCGCGCCCGGGCCGTCGACGCCACCGGCCCCCCGACCGGTTCGGCGTCCACCCGACGACGGTGGTGACCGGTGCGTCGGGTACGGATCAGTTTGCATGAGGAAACACATTTTTGCATCGGCTAACGGGGCTTTCGGGGACCACAAAACTGGCCACAACCGCGGCACGACGGGCCGGTCCGCCCGGGGCAAGATGTTCGAGCCGGCCCGCAGCCGCTCTCCCCCGGCCACCGCGGAGGCGGCACGGGGAGGGGCGCTCCCGGTCGACTGCTGGATCCCCGGGGGCGTCGGCTCACGCAGACGGCCGCCCACTTTTATCGTCAGCCTGCTTTCCTATTCACCTGTTTCGTGTGAGACTGGGCGAACACGGCTCGACGAGCTCACCCTCGATGGTGACCACCACAGGAAAGAGGTATTTCCATGATCAGCACGATCCAGAACCTTGGTGTCCGCAGCGAGCACGCCTACGCGGCAGGCTTCGCGTCCATCGGCCTGTCCGTCCTGTCCTGGGCGGCCAGCCTCGGCAAGAGCAAGTCCAAGCCGCAGGCCGACCGGTGGGGCCTGTTCGTGGGCGAGTGGACGCCGACCTTCTTCGCGATCGGCGTCGCGCTGAAGCTCGAGGAGACCTCCTCCAAGAAGTAGTTCCTCCCCCGACGCGGCACACGGCCCGCGTCCTGCAGGAGCACCGACGGCCCCCACCGAGCGAGGTGGGGGCCGTCGTCGTGTCCGCGGGGCGGAGTCAGCCGTCGATCCTCGGGAGGTCCTTCACCGCGGGGCCCTCCAGCAGGGCGCCGTCGGCCGCGAAGCGGGAGCCGTGCAGCGGGCAGTCCCAGGACCGTTCGGCGTCGTTCCAGCGCAGCACGCCGCCGAGGTGGGTGCACACCCCGGAGATCCGGCAGGTCGTCCCGTCGACCGTGGACACGGCCACGGGGCGCCCGCGCTCCCGGCCGACGACGCCGACCCCCTCCGCCGGCGCGTCGGCGGGCAGGTCCTTCAGCTCGGCCTTGAGCCAGTCCTTCGGGGCGTTGAAGCCCACGCTCGCGTTGAACTTCAGGGCGGTGAGCACGTCCGACGGTGAGGTCACCCGCCGGCCCAGCGTCTGCGCCCACGGCACGTTCCCGCCGAGGATCTCGCTGCTGAGGGCGATCGCGGCGGCGACGGCGTTGCTCATCCCCCACTTGTTGTAGCCCGTGGCCAGGTAGATGTTGCCCCCACCGCGGGGCAGGGCGCCGATGAACGGGATGACGGTGATCGACTCGTAGTCCTGGGCGGCCCATGCGTGGGTGCGCTCGGCGCCGGGGAAGTGCCGCTGGGTCCACTCCTCGAGGTCGTCCACCGCCGCCTGCGGAGAGGCGGAACGTCCCACCACGTGATCGTTGCCGCCCACGAGCAGCAGCTCCTGGCCGTCGACCGGAACGGTGCGCAGCGTGCGCGTCGGGCTGTCCGCGGTGATGTACATCCCCTCCGGGATCGACCCCGGCGCGCCGGGAACCCGGTAGGTCAGGGCGTAGGACCGGTTCGGGGAGACCTTCGCGAAGTACGCGCCGCGGTCCAGGACCGGGATGCCGGTGGCGAGCACGAGTCGGTCGGCCCGGACCGAGCCCTCCGAGGTGCGCACGGTCAGGGGCGAGCGGAGTCCCGCGCCCGTGATCCGGACGCCCTCCACGAGCGTGCCGCCGCGCTCCCGCAGCTCGGCGACGAGGGCGCCGAGCACCTCCATGGGGTGGAACTGGATCTGGTCCGGCAGCGTGATCGCCCCCGAGACCTCGTAGGGCAGGCCGGTGTCGCTGGTCCAGTTCACGTGCAGATCCGCCGCACGGGCGGCTTCGAGCTCCTTGCGGAGCTGCGCGGCGCCCCGCGACGTCGTGGCGTAGGTGTAGGCGGCACGGCGCTGGAAGGGGACGCCGCGCTCCTCGAGATAGCGGACCAGCCAGGACTGGCCCTCCCGGTTGCCCTCCACGTAGGCGCGGAGCACCTCGTCGGACTGGTGCCGGCGGATCTGGGAGAGCGTGGTGCCCTGCAGCAGGGACAGCTTGGCCGTGGTGTTGCCCGTGGTCACGGCGCCCACGGACCGCGCCTCGATGACGGCGACGCGCTGACCCGCGCGGGCCAGCAGGACCGCGGTGGTCAGTCCCGTCAGCCCGGCACCGGCGACCACGGTGTCGTAGTGCGCGCCGGGGACGAACTGGTCCGACGCCGCGGACGGCACCTCGTACGTGTCGAGCCATACGGATTTCATGGGGTTGCTCCCTCGTGGTCGGTGCGGGTCGGCGGACGGGACGCCGCGCGGGGCGGCCGGACCCGATCGGCGCGGCACCCGCGAGGAGGTCGTGCGGGCGGCACGGCCGTTCTCACGGGCGGTCATGGTGCCATCCTGTCCGCCCGGCAGTGGTAAGTCCACTGTCGGAGGGGGTCCCTAGACTCGTCGGCATGCCCCCGGATCCGTCACTGGTCGACATCACCCGCATCTACTACGAACCGGCGGCGGCCGAGCTGCCCCGCGGCCGGGAGGTGCTCGAGCGGTGGCCCGACGCCACCCTGGTGGAGGTCCCCAGCCACTGGCAGATCCCGGAGCTGCACGGGGACGAGACCAACGTGCGGCGGTGGGTGCGGATCAAGCGCGAGGCGCTGGTGCTGGGTGTGAAGAAGTCGTTGGCGGCGCGGCCCAACGGCCGGTCGGCGGACTTCATCGCGCCGTCCACGGCCAACGGGTGCGCCATGGCCTGCGCCTACTGCTACGTGCCCCGCCGCAAGGGGTACAGCAACCCGGTAACGGTCTTCGCCAACATCGAGCAGATCAGCGGCTACCTGGACCGGCACATCCGCCGGCAGGGCGTGAAGCCGGAGCCCAACCAGTGCGATCCGGCCGCGTGGGTCTACGACCTCGGGGAGAACAGCGACTGCTCGGCGGACGCGCTGTTCAGCGACAACGTGCACGACCTCGTGGACCTGTTCCGCGGCCACCCCACGGCGAAGGCCTCCTTCGCCACGAAGTACGTCAACCGCGAGCTGCTGGACTGGGACCCGCAGGGGCGGACCCGGGTGCGGTTCTCACTGATGCCGGAACGTCTGGCCAAGCTCACCGACATCCGCACGACCCCCGTGCCTGAACGGATCGCGGCGATCGACGACTTCGTGGCGGCCGGGTACGAGGTGCACGTGAACTTCTCCCCGGTGATCGTCACGGACACGTGGCTGGAGGACTGGGTCGAGCTCTTCGACCAGCTCGACGCCGGCCTGGGCGCGGCGGCCAAGGAGCAGCTCGCCGCGGAGGTCATCTTCCTGACCCACAACGCCCAGCTGCACGAGGTCAACACGCAGTGGCACCCCAAGGCCGAGGAGGTGCTGTGGCGCCCGGACCTCCAGGAGGCGAAGCGGTCACAGAACGGGGCGCTGAACGTGCGCTACCGGTTCCGGGACAAACAGCGCTATCTGGAGCAGTTCCTGGACCTGCTGCACCGCAGGTTGCCGTACTGCGAGGTCCGCTACGCGTTCTGAGCCGCGCATGCGGACTGCGTGTGCTGAGGTACATGCGCGAGCAACGCGTGCCGGTCGGGCGCGCTGGTAGGCGTGCCGAGCTGGGCGTGCCGAGTTCCTGGCGCCGGAGAGCGGCCCGGTGGACGCCGACCCGGCCTCAGGCGACCCGGGGATCGTAGCCGTCCGAGGGCCGGGAGACCGTGGTCAGCAGGAACACCGAGTCCTCCAGGGCCTCCACCGAGTGCCGCGAGTCGGTCAGGGACAGCAGGTCCCCAGGGGCGAGCTCCTCGGCGAGCTGTCCGCGCTTGAGCACCCGGATCCGGCCACACAGCAGCTGGAGCGTCGCGGCCGGCGGAGCCACGTGCTCGGCGAGCTCCCGTCCGGCGCACAGCGCCATGATCGTCTGGCGCAGGACGCCGTCGTGGACCACCAGTTCCGTGCTGCGTCCGCTGCCCGCCGCGCGGGCCTTCGCCAGGTTGGTGCCGGCAAGGTCGTCGAGGCGGGGCATGGGTCCTCCTGGTGGGGCGGCGGCCGGACGTGGTCAGAGCAGAGCGCCCTCGAGGCGCAACAGGTATTCCTTGCGCGCCATGCCGCCGGCGTAGCCGGTGAGCCGGCCGTTGGCGCCGATGACCCGGTGACAGGGCACGAGCAGGCTGACGGGATTGCGGCCGTTCGCCGCGCCCACCGCCTGGGCCGCCCGGGGCGCGCCGATCGTGCGGGCGAGTTGTCCGTAGGTGCCGGTCGTCCCGTACGGGATCTGCGCGAGGGCGTTCCACACCCGCACCTGGAACGGGGTGCCGTGGAGCACGACGTCGGCGTCGAACTCCTGGAGCCGGCCGGCGAAGTAGGCGTCCAGCTGTTCGCGCACGTGCGGCAGCACGTCGTCGTCCCGGGCGCCGAAGGAGTCGGGGACGGGTCCCTGTCGCGCTCCCTCGACGGACAGCGCCGCGAGCGCACCGTTCTCCTCGACGAGGGCCAGCGGGCCGATGGGTGACTCCACCAGGGCGTGGCGGCGGGTCGTCGAGGCGGAAGAAGCCGGGCTCAGTCTCAGTCCCATGGCGCAATTCTACGTCGGGCGCAACTTCTCCCGCGGCGTGCGGGCGAGGCTGTAGGACGGTTCCCGCAGACGGCAGGTCCAGTCGTAGTTCTCGGCGCCCGCAGGGACGTTGAGCAGGGGGTCGAACCGCTCGTCGGCCCCGAACGGCGCGCCCGGAGAGAGTTCCACGGTGGCGAAGCGGCGCCACGGGCCGAGCGGGGCGGCCCAGGACAGGCTGAGGCGCCACGGCTCGGCCGCGACGGCGGCCCGGAATCGGTCGGGGCGGACAGGAAGCCGCTCCGCACGGGGTTCCGGGTGCGCGGCCAGCAGAACCGGGCCGTTCAGGCCGCGGTAGGGCATGAAGGACGTGAACGGGCTCTCCGGAACGTGCCGGTGGAGAGTCGGCACGAACCGGGAGAGCCGCCCGCTGCCGGCGGTGGCGAGAAGGATGTCGGCGCGGCCGTCGCTGCGGCCGTCGATCTGCCCGGAGGGCGGCACCGGGCAGCGCAGGGCGAGGCCCAGGATGTCGGGCCACCCGTGCGGAAAGCCGGCGGAGCGGGAGAACCGGGCCCGCACGGGGTCCTCACCGGCCTCGTCGATCCAGCGGATGCCGCTGGACCCGCCGCCGGCGCGGACCAGGACGCCCTCGAGCCCGACGCCTTCGGAGTGGATGGGCCGTTGCGGCCTGAACTGCTTGAGCAGGACGAACGGCACGCGGAGTGCAGAACCGAGCAGAGCGCTGATGGGGGCGGTCGTCATGGGCACACGGTACCCGTGGCGGGTGTCCGGGTGGTCAACGGAGACGGACGCGGATCGGCCCGCGAGCCGACCGGCCGTCGACCACACGGCCCTGCTGGGTGATGTCCACGAGGCCGTCGTCGGCCAGCCGGTACGCCTCCTGGCGCACGTCCTCCATCAGGTCCCGCCAGGAAGCGGGGGCCAGCACTCGGGCCGCCTCGGAGGGGCAGACCGTCTTGTCCGCGCCGCGACGGCGCACCAGATCGAGCAGCACCGAGCGCATCTCGGCGGGCGACGGGGTGGTCACGTGCGGCTCCTCTCCCTGTGGGACTGGTCATCGTATCGGCCCGGACCCTCTGCGGTGTCGATCAACGTGTGGGACCGGACTTCGCGTGGGGCCGGACATCGTGTGGGACCCGGCCTCACTCAGAACGGTGGCCGGTCATCGGCGGCGGAGAATTGCGGACCAGGCCGGGTCCCGAGCTGCGGTCCGCCGACCGGGGCCGGGTTCCGATACTCCTGGGGATACGTCCGGTGCACCTGTCCGGCGGGAGAGGTCCACTCCAGCACACCACACTGGTCCAGAGGCCCCGATCTCTCGGCTGCACTGAGATCGGGGTCCGGGCGCTCGAGGTCCGAAGATCCCCGGCCCACGTGCTCCACCCGCCATCGCCCCAGCGGCCCCTTCCGGTGCTTGACCAGATGGTGGTGGCGGCACAGATGGGCGAGGTTGTCCGCCGCGGTCCGGCCGCCGTCGGCCCAGGCCACCGTGTGGTCGAGGTCGCACCGTGCCGCCCGCCTTCGGCATCCCGGGAAGCGACAGGTGCCGTCCCGGGCCCGCAGCCGGTGTTTCAGGTCCGCAGGAACGGCATAGGTGGTGCGGTCCCGATCCAGCACCGTGCCTGTGACGGGACAGGTCAGGATCCGGGACCAGGACGGCGCCCGGGCCGCGATGCGCTCCGCCATGCCCACCGGAACGGGCCCGTAGCCCTCCAGCTCGGCGCAATCGGTGGCGCCGGCGAGCACGTCGGCTGTTTCCCCGTTGCCGGTGAGCACTTCGGCGACATGCCCAGCGCCGGTCCCGGCACGCCGACCGGACTCGCCCCCAGTGTCGGCGAGCCCGCCCCCGTCCTTCCCGGCCCCGGGGAGCCGATCGGCGAGGGCGCCGGAGAGGAGGGAGAGCACCGGTACCGTCACCGTCACGTGCCCGCGGATCCCCCGCAGATGCTCGGGCAGGTCCGCCGGCTCACCGTCCAGCAGGAGGTCCGCCAGCACGTCCGCCCGTATCTGAGGCAGGGTGCGCCGGGACGGCACGCCATCACCGGCATCGGGCGCCCCCCATTCCGCGGCCTCGGAACCCTGCAGCGGAACGTCCCGCGACGGGAACTCCCGCAGCGGGGCGCCCTGCGACGGCACGGAGTGCGAGCGGTCGGCCAGCGTCTCGATGCGGTCCTGAATGGCGTGGGCGGTGGCGGCGTCGAGCAGGGCGCACAGCTGCGCCATGCCGTCCTCCCGGGGCTCGACCCACACGCGCCTGTTGCGGCGCGCCAGCCGGTGGCGCTGCTCCTCGGTCTCCCGGAGCAGGCCGGCCCTGCGCCGGCGCGCCAGAGCGCGCAGCTGGGCGACGGTGGCGTTCGGCGCCCGGTCCAGCAGCTCGTCGGCGATCCGTCCGACAGCCTCGGCCGGCGCCCTCAGCTCGGACGGGGCGTCGGCAGCATCGATCACGAGCTCCCGCCACAGCTCGACGATCACGCCCGCCTGCCGGACTCCCACGACGCCGTGCTCGAGGGCCTCGAGCACGGCGGGCAAGGACTCCCCGAGCAGGACGGCGTCCTCGACCCGGCGCAGCGCGGTGCCCGCCGGCAGGCGCAGGGCCGGACCGATCTCGTCGGCCACGTCCTGCAGCGTCTGCTCCTCGGGCTCGAGCGAGTGCGGACCGAGCCGATCCGCCGCCGCGGGCATCCAGTGCGCCTCGACGGCCCAGCGCTGCTCCCGGGCCTCCTCCTGCAGCTGCCACAGACGGTGGATCAGCCGGTACTGGCGCCCCGCCGCACGGGCCTCGGCACGGGACTCCTCGACCAGTTCCTGCACGCCCTCGGAGAACTCCCGGCCGATCTCGGCCAGGTCCGTCTCCTCGCGGAGAGCGTCCTCCAGGCTCCACTGCCCGGCGGCGGTGATGGTCATGGTTCATGGTCCCAGGCCGCCCGGACAGCCTAAGCCGTGATCCCTGTCACCGGCCGGGGAGGCTCAGCGGCACCGGCCCGTCGCAGGGCCGGCGCCGCCACCGGCTCAGGCCTCCGCGAACGGGTAGTCGGTGTAGCCCTCGGCGCCCTGGGAGTAGAAGGTCCGCGGGTTCGGCACGTTCTCCGCGAGGCCCTCGGCCCACCGACGGGCCAGATCGGGATTGGCGATCGCGGGGCGGCCGACGACGACGCCGTCCGCCACGTCCTCCTCGAGCAGTCGGACACCCTCCTCACGGCTGGTCGGGGTCCCGAAGCCGCTGTTGGCGAGGAACACCCCGCCGAAGGCACGGCGCAGCCCCTGCACCAGCTCGCCCTCCGGCTCACGGTGCAGGACCGAGAGGTAGGCCAGGCCCAGGTCGGCCAAACCGGCCACCAGGGCGGTGTAGGTGGCCACGACGTCCTCGTGCTCGAGCTCCCAGGCGTCCTGGATGTTGTGCTCCGGGGAGATCCGCAGGCCGACCCGCTCCGCGCCGATCTCGTCGACCACGGCACGCACCACCTCGAGCACGAAGCGCGCACGGTTCTCGGGGGAGCCCCCGTACTCGTCGGTGCGCTGGTTGGCGCCCGGGGCCAGGAACTCGTGCAGCAGGTAGCCGTTGGCGCCGTGGAGCTCCACGCCGTCCAGCCCGGCCTCGACCGCGTTGCGGGCGGCCCGCACGAAGGAGTCGACCACGTCGGGCAGCTCCTCGGTGGTCAGGGCGTGCGGCACCGGCAGCGCGGACTTGCCGCGGTAGGTGTGGATCTCGCCCTCGATGGCGACCGCGCTGGGTGCGACCGGCTGGGCGCCGCCGTTGAGGTCCGGGTGGGAGACCCGGCCGGCGTGCATGACCTGCATGAAGATCCGCCCGCCGGCGGCGTGCACGCTGTCGGCCACGCGCCGCCAGCCCTCGACCTGCTCGGGGGTCTGGATGCCGGGCTGGAAGGCGAATCCCTGCCCGACCACGTCGGGGTAGGTGCCCTCGGTGACGATGAGGCCCATCGAGGCGCGCTGGGTGTAGTGCTCCACGTTGAGCTCGCCGGGGACGCCGTCGCGGCCGGAGCGCATCCGGGTCAGCGGCGCCATGACGAGACGGTTCGGCAGCCGCAGGGCACCGAGATCGAGCGGGGTGGTCAGGGAGGACTTCGGCACGGGGGAACCTTTCATCAGGGAACTGCTTCTTGCCGTGTCAACGGGATCGGGAGCCCAGATATTTTCGCCTGCGGTGTCTCGTGCCTCACACTCCCGGTCGGCGATCGCCATCAGGGGCGGCTCCGGCCGGGAGCGACGCCGGGGACACGTCCTACGCCGGGCGCGAGCGGCCGTAGCCCCGCGGCGTGGCCCCCAGGACCGAGCGGAACTCCCGGGTGAGATGGGCCTGGTCCGCGAAACCGAGCTCCGCGGCCAGCGTCCTCAGGTCCGTGTCCGGGTCCGCGCGCATCCGTTCGGCGGCCTCCTGGAGCCGACGACGGCGCAGCAGCAGCTGCGGCGGCATCCCCACGAACCGGGCCGCGAGCCGTTGCAGCGAGCGCACGGACACGTGCAGCTCCCGCGCCAGGTCCTCCGGGCTCCGCGCCCCGGCGCCCGACTCGACCAGATCCACCAGCCGGTTGGCCAGAACGCCGTCCCGCGCGGCCTCCGAGGTCAGTCCCGCCGCCCGGGCGCGGACGTGGTCCACGAGCAGCGCCGCGGCGCGCTCCCGCCGGGCGGCGACGTCCCCGTCCGCGAGGGCTCCGGCCATCGGCTCCGTCACGGCCCGGCGCAGTCCCGGCTCCTCGAGCGGCACCGACCCGTCGAGCAGACCGGCCGGTCGCTCCGTGAACAGCAGGACCCCCGCCGGGCGCAGCAGCGCCCCGACCGCCCAGCCCCGCCTGGTCAGCACCCGGGTGGACGCGCGGGTCGTGGGCCCGTGCAGCGCCACCCCGTCCGGTTCGACCACCACGTTGCTCGCCGGGTAGCCCAGCACCAGCTGCTCGACCCGCTCCCCCGCCGGCAGGTCCCACTCGGGGATCCACAGCTGCCGGACGAGGTGGGCGACGTCGTCGGGCGCGGGAAGGCGCGTCACCGTGGCGTGCGGTCCCGGGGTGAGGTGACCCCGTGTGGTGGGCGGCTCGCTCATGCCCCGAGCGTAGCCACCGCCCGGTCCGGTGTGGCGGGAATCTTCAAGACCGCGCCGGACCCGCGTCCTAGGCTCGCGGCATGAGCACAGAACAGAGCGTCCGCGGCGTCACCGGGACGCACACGACCGACGGCACCCCGCGGGGTTTCACCGCCCTCACCCCGTTCCTCGCCGTGGTGGACGCCGCCGCGGCGATCGACTTCTGCACCCGCGTCTTCGGGGCCGTCCTCGTCGACCGCACCGACATGCCCGGCCCGGACGGGACGCCCGTGGTGGTGCACGCGACCCTCGACCTCGGCAACGGGCGCCTCCAGCTCGGCGAGGCGAATCCGGCCTTCCACCTCGTCCCGCCGCCGGGCGGCGACGACGCGTGCTACTCGTTGGGCCTCTACGTCCCGGACGTCGACGACGTGGTGGCGCGCGCCGTCGCGGCCGGCGCCACGGTGCGCGAACCCGTCAACACGTTCGTCTCGGGGGACCGGTACGGCAGCATCCGCGATCCGTTCGGCATCCGCTGGTCGATCATGACGCGGGTCGAGGACCTCTCCGACGAGCAGAGCAGCGCCCGCGTGGCCGAGTGGGCGGCGTCCCTCGGCCAGGAGTGAACCCCGCGTCCGCCGGCCCCCGGGCCCACCGCGGCCCGGTGGGGGCGAGACGCTCCGGGGCGAGGGTCGCCGAGCCCTTCCGCTGGGCACCGGGTCCGGACCCCGTGCGCGGACTCCTCGGCACCGCGCACGGGACCCGGTCTCCGGGACGCATCACCGGCCGTCGGCCCTCCAGCCCGCGACCGGCGACCACCAGCACTCCCTGGTGTCCCGGGGAACCCCCGCAGGACCCAGAGAACCACCGCGGGCTGAAGCGCACCTGAAGCGGGACGTCAGGGTCTCCCGCCAGGCCGCGGGTCAACCCCGCAGCCGCAGGAGCGCCCTCGTCGTCGCGTCCCCGTAGCCACCGCCGAACCGCACGGCGTGCACCAGCAGCGGCGGGAGCTGGTACCAGGGCACCCGGTCCTCCCAGCCCGGGGCGAGCGGGTGCTGCGCGTGGTAGGCGGCCAGGCACTGCTCGCCGAAGCCGCCGAAGAGCAGCATCATCGCGATGTCGACCTCCCGGTGCCCCCAGTACGCCGACGGGTCGATCAGCCAGTTCCGCCCCTCGGCGTCCACGAGCCGGTTGCCGGCCCAGAGGTCTCCGTGCACGAGCGTCGGCGGCTCGTCGGGCCCGGCGAGCCCGCGGGCACGCGGCGCGAGCTCCTCCAGGAGGTCGGCCGCACGCGGGTCGATCCGGCCGGACACGACCGCATCCTGCATCAGCGGACGGATCCGCCGCTCGAGCAGGAACTCCGCCCAGTCCTGCGTCGGGGACAGGTCCACCTCGAAGGAGCCGATCCGCCCGGGCAGCTCCGGGGCCAGGGCGCCGAAGGCGGGTCCCTGGGCGCGGTGCAGGTCGGCCAGCCCCCGCCCGAAGGACTCCTCGGTCCCGGCCGAGCGGGGGCCGGTGACCTCCTCGATCCACTCGAGGACGATGCCGTCCTCCGTCCAGCGCACGACCTCCGGCACCCCGAGGAACTCCGGTGCGTGCTCCCGCAGAGCGTGCAGCCCGGCGACCTCCACAGCCATCATCCCGGCCGGCGGGTCCGCCATCGTCTTCGCGAACAGGGGGCCGCGGGGCGTCTCGAGCCGGAACGCGGCGGCGGTGTCGCCGCCGCCGAGCGGGCGCGCGCGGCGGACGCCGAGGCCGTCGACGAGGTCAGGGGGCAGGTCCGGGGAAGTCATGCCTCCCGTTCTACTGCATGTCCTCCTGCGGAACAGATCCGCGGAGCCCGGCGGCCGCGCACACACCCTCGGACCGCGCCGTCCGGATGCGCCTCACTGTCCGCCGCCGGCCTCGCACTGGTCGGCGCAGTCACGCAGCCGCGCCAGGAGCTCCCGGGCCACCGGATCCTGGTCGAACTCGCCCACCACGAGGCGCCGCACCCCGGAATCCTCCTGGATCTCGATGACGTAGGTCTGCTGGTCGGCCGCGCCCTCCGGGATCGTGGGGTCGGCCGACGACAGCCGGTGCGTGCAGACGGTGTCGAAGAGACCGAGCAGCTCGTCGCGCCGGTCCGGGGGCAGAGCCTCCGTCTCGAAGGCCCGCTCCGCGGCCAGGCCGGGGAAGTAGGCGATGCCGCCTTCCACGTGGTACCGCACTCTCGCCATGGACGGCACCGTCCCTTCCTCGGACGCGGATGGTCCGGGCGCCTCCGCGCGGGGGGCCGACGAGCCCGGGCCGGATCACTTCCCGAGTGTACTCGCGGCACCCTGCCGGGTCAGGTGCCAGCACCCGTCCGCCCCCGTGAAGGTGGACATGGCACCGGTGGCGACGTCACCGACCAGGGTGCCCGCGTACTGGGCCGGACCGTCGTCGAACCTCAGCAGCAGCGTGCCGTCCTGCTGGTGCCACCTGCCCGCGAGATCACCGCTGAAGGAGCCGTCCTCGCGGAACGCCAAGCACGCGCGCGCCCAGGAGCCCGTGCAGCCCCAGCTGTAGTGCAGCACCCAGACGTCCGCGACCGGTTCCGCGGCGGGCGCGATCTGCGCCGCGATGCCGACCTGCTGCCAGGCGTCCTCCACCACCGCCCGCTCGGCGGGCCCGTGCAGCGCGGCGGCGTGCTTGATCGTGAGCCGCGCGAAGTCCTGGAAGCGGGCGACCCGGCGCAGGCGCCGCAGCTCGAGGTCCCGCATCGCGGCGTACCAGATCCCGCCGGCCTTCTCCCAGGTGTGTCCGCCCAGCCCGGTCGCCACCAGGTAGAAGGCCCGGTTGGGGATGCCGGAGTTGATGTGCACGCCGCCGTTGTCGCTGAGCGTCTCCACGAAGCGGGACATGTGGTCCGGCTGGGGGTCCTTGCCGAGCACGGCGTCGTCGAACGCCGTTCCGGGCGCCTTCATCGAGCGCAGGCCGACGCCGTTGACGGCGCTCGTGAACAGCCCCGCCCCGATGACCCAGTCGGCCTCCGCGGCGGTCTGTCGGGGCACCGCGACGTACTGCTTGATCATGGCCCCGATGACGTCGGAGAAGTGCTCGTTGAGCGCCCCGGCCTGGTGCATGTACAGGAGGTCGGACTCGTGCGTGGTGACCCCGTGGCCCAGCTCGTGGCCGATGACGTCCACGGCCGCCGTGAAGCGGTTGAAGTACTGGCCGTCCCCGTCGCCGAAGATCATCTGCCGCCCGTCCCAGGCCGCGTTGTTGTACCGCTCCCGGTAGTGGACCGTGGCGAGCAGCGGCATGCCGGCGTCGTCGAGCGAGCGGCGCCCGAAGACCTCCCGCAGCAGGTCGACCGTGGCGCCCAGCCCCTCGTACGCCTCGTCCACGGCGAGGTCGCCGGTGGGCGGCTCCCCCTCGGAGCGCACCGGGGTGCCCGGCAGCTCGCCGGTGTTGCGGGCCGTGTGGATCGTGCGCCGCTTGTGGGCCGCCCGCGCTACGACACCGCCCGCGGTCAGGTCGGTGATCAGCCGCTCGGCCCGGACGGTCGTGTCCACGGACAGGGCGGCCAGGGCGTTCCTGCGGGTCTGCTCGTCGCCGTGCTCGGCCATGTGCTCGTGCACGAACGGCGGAATGACACCGCAGAAGGTTCCGTGTGGGTGGTGCATGGCGCTCTCCTCCCGACGCTCGCGCATCAGATCCGGTTTCCCGCGGCGTCCAGCTCGCCGGGTGCGGCCGCGCCGGGCTCGGCCCTGCGGCCGGCGACGTCGGCGGGCTGGCCGGCTCCGTGGTCCGCCTGCCCCGCGGAGCCGGCCGCGCCCTGCTCGATGAGGTACCAGCAGCCGTTGAGCGAGCCGTCGAAGGTGGACATGGCGCCCGTGCCCACGTGGCCGGTGATCGTTCCGCCGTACTGGGCCGGTCCGTCGGCGAAGCGGAGCAGCAGGGTCCCGTCCAGCTGCCGCCAGGAACCGGAGAAGCCGCCGCCCGAGAAGGTGCCGTCGGCCCGGAAGTCGAAGCTCGCCCGTCCGTAGTTCCCGGTGCAGCCCCAGCTGTAGTGGAGCACCCAGGTACCGGAGATCGTCACCG
Source organism: Kocuria sediminis (assembly GCF_009735315.1). Classification (NCBI taxonomy): domain Bacteria; kingdom Bacillati; phylum Actinomycetota; class Actinomycetes; order Micrococcales; family Micrococcaceae; genus Kocuria; species Kocuria sediminis. The sequence goes on along the minus strand of NZ_WOGU01000005.1, from coordinate 122,783 downwards.
TCCCACCCCTTTCCTCCTGCGGCACAGGGGTGACGGAGCGGCTGCCGGTCACAGGACCTCACCACCCGTGGCACCACTGCTTCGCCGTGGCGGCCCCCGGGCGTCCGTCCGGGGGCCGGTCACCGGTTCGTCGGCGGGGCCGGGAACCGCTGTGTCCTGATCGTGCCACCCGGGTCGGACGGCCCAACAGCCGCCGCGCGGGTCAGCAGCCGGTGCCCGGCACCGCACCGGCGAACTCAGAGGATGCTCTTGGGCACCCGGTGGATGGTCACGCTGCCGATCGCCTGGAAGGGGTGCAGCGGGTCCGGGTCCTGCGATCCCGTGGGTCCGCCCAGTTGGGAGTGCACGGTGGCGCTCATGAGCACGTACGCGTCCTCCTTGCTGTGTCCGTGCTGCTGCGTGAGGAAGCAGAACGCGTCCTCGTAGCCGCGTTTGATGCTCTCCTGGACCGTGTCCCCGATGCCGACGAAGATCCACTCGGTCGCCGTCTCGATCCGCGGCGCGCGCAGCGGCAAGTCCTTCACCACGTCGACGCTGACCTTCGCCACCCCCTCGGTCTCGATGGCCACGAAGGTCGACTCCCCCTGGGCCATCACGGCGTGGAGGTCCCCGATGAACAGGTACGCCCCCTCCACCCGCACGGGCAGGTAGACGGTCGATCCCGGCCCGACGTCCGTGATGTCGATGTTCCCGCCCTCCGCGTAGGACGGCATGACGGTGTCGTTGCCCCCGGTCGCGGGAGCGGTGCCGATGCACCCGATCATGGGGGCCAGCGGAACCACGTGCGTGTCCGTCAGGTGGGCGCCGGCCTCGTCGATGGGGATCCTCCGGGTGAAGATCTCCTCGCCCATCACATCCGTCAGCGCCCCGGACCCCGGGATGGACACCGACCAGCCGTACTCCTTGAACTCGATGCCGTGCACCGTGACGGCGAGCGCGTCACCGGGCCGCGCCCCCTCGACGTGGACCGGGCCCGTGACGGGATTGAACGGAGTGGTGACCTTGTCGAGGTCCTTGAACCGGTCCATCTCCTCGTACTCGGCGTCATTGGTCTCGAACCCGATCACCTCGCCCGTGCCCGGACGGACGCGCAGCACCGGTTCGTACTCGGCGGAGAAGGAGGTCCGGCCGTGGGCCTTGCTGAGGAAGTGGTCCATGTGGGTGTGCCTTTCTGCTGGGGGTCGTCGTCGTGGGCGTCACTGGCTGGACACGGTGATGTCCTCGCGCTCCTCGGCCAGCTCGGTGCTGCGCCCGGTCCTGCGGTAGTAGGCGAAGACGAGGGCGCCCACCCCGACCCACACGAGTCCCGCGACCTTGGCCTGGGTCTCCGCGTTGAGCAGGACGTAGCCGATGATGGCGAACCCGATCACCGGGAAGGCCAGGTGGGCGAGGTAGTTCCGGGACTTCCGTCGGCCGATCCAGAAGACGACCACGGACAGGTGGAGCAGCAGGAACCCGGTGAGCGCACCGAAGTTCACCATGGAGGAGATCAGACTGATCTGGCCGACGAAGAACAGCACGAGCACGGCAGAGAGACCGCCGACGAAGAGGATCGCGTAGCTGGGGACCTTGCGGCTGTTGATGTGCCGCAGGAACTTCGGCAGCTGACCGTCGCGGCTCATGGAGTACAGCAGACGGCTCGTGGCGGCCTGGGCGGCCATGGCGTTGGCGATGCCCACGGCGAGCACGTTGCAGACGAAGAACGCGTTCATCACGGGGGTGGAGGCGATGGTCCCGATGATGTCGAAGAAGGCGTTGCCGACCCGGTCCTCGGGGATGGGCTGGTACGGCCCGGCCAGCAGGCTGGCCAGCCAGGTCTGGGTGATGAACAGGGTCGCCACGATGACCAGGGCGAGGACCATGGCCCGCCCGGCGGAGCCGCGTCCACCGGTGGACTCCTCCGCCATGGTGGAGATCCCGTCGAAGCCGAGGAAACTGAGCACGGCGATCGACAGGGCCGTGGCCAGCAGCGGTGCGCTGACGGTCGCGGGGTCCCACAGCGGCGTGATGCTGAACGAGGAGCCAGGAGTCGCCCCGTCGCTCAGGGCACGGATGCCGATCACGAAGAAGGCCACGATGAAGGCGAGCTCCATGACGAGGAAGACCCGGTTCATCCATTTCAGTGAGCTGACTCCCGACATGTTGATCACCACGTTGACGGCCACGAAGAGCAGCGCCCACATCCAGCGCTCGCTGCCGGGGAAGATGCCGATCATGGACTCCGCCGCGAAGACGTACAGCAGCGTGGGCACCAGGAGGTAGTCCAGGAGCATGAGCCAGCCGGCGAAGAAGCCCAGGTTGGGGTGGATGCCCTTGCCGACGTACGAGAAGACGGATCCGGCGAGCGGGATGGCCTTGGCCATCTGGGCGTAGGACAGCGCCGTGAAGATCATGGCGACCAGTCCGACGAGGTAGACCAGCGGCACCATGCCCTGCGCCTCGTTGTAGACGGTGCCGAAGATCGCCCAGGGAGCGATCGGAACCATGAAGATCAGGCCGTAGACGAGCAGGTCGAAGGTGGTGACGGAGCGGCTGAGCTCCTGCTTGTAGCCGAGGCGCTCGAGCTGCTGCTGCGAGGAGAGCGCGGTGGAGATGACGGGTTCGGACACGGCAGGCTCCTAGGACAGGGAAGGAGGAAGAAACAGGAAGAGGTCGTGCGGGGAACCGCCGGGCAACGGGCGGACCGGACGGAGGATCACTCCGGGGGCGCGTCGTGCTCCTTCAGGAACTGGGCGATCAGCGCCCGGAACTCCTGTGGTTGCTCGAGGTGCGTGCAGTGGCTCGCCCCGGCGAACACGTGCGAACGGACGTGCGGGATGTGCTCGACGAACGGCGCCCACGTCTCGGGGGCGGCCTCGTCGAACTCCCCGGCGACCACGAGAGTGGGCACGTCGACGGAGGCCAGGCGGTCGACGATCGACCAGTCCCGCAGGGTCCCGATGACATGGAACTCGTTGGGGCCGTTCATGGTGTGGTAGACGGTCGGGTCCTGCTCCACGAGGCGTTCCGAGTCCAGATAGTCCTGGGGCGTCGTCGTCATCCGGTGCACGTGGCGGCGGTCGTACTCCTGGGTGGCCGCGACATAGTCAGGGTGGTCGTAGGCGCCGGCCGCCTCGTGGGACTCCAGAGCCGCGCGGACGTCGTCGGGCAGGTCGGCGCGCAGGCGCTCGGCCGCCTGCGCCCACAGCTCCATGGAGGCGGGGGAGTTGCAGATGGCGAGAGCAGCCAGCCCCTCCGGGCGCCGCACGGCGATCTCGGCCCCGAGCATCCCGCCCCAGGACTGCCCGAGCACGTGGTAGGTCTCCAGGCCCAGCCGATCGATCACCGTGAAGAACTCGTCCACGAACAGCTGGGGAGTCCAGAAGTCCGGGGAAGCCTCCGGACGGTGGGAGGAGCGGCCGCACCCGAACTGGTCGTACAGAACGACCGTGCGGCCGGTCTCGTCCGAGAGCGCGGAGAGACTGCGGAGATAGTCGTGGCAGAAGCCCGGCCCTCCGTGCAGGACGACCAGCGGGAGGGCCTCCGGTCGTGGAGCGTCCGGGGTCGTAACCTGGACCCAGGTGGACCCGTCGCGGAACGGAACGTCCAGTGCGGTGGCAACAGACACGGCGCCCCTCCTTTCGTTGCGGTCATCGTAGCCACCGAAAGGTCTGGAAAACAGACCTTTTTGTTAAATCCGTGTTCCGTCGAGCACCGAGACGCGAAAGAGGTGGCATGACCGGATCCAGCCCGGGCGCCCCCGGCCCTCTGGACAGGCCCCTCGCCCCGCACGGCAAGGCGGATGCGGTCCGCGAGCGCCTGATCACCGCCATCGCGGTCGGCCAGTACCTTCCCGGCACCAAGCTCCCGCCCGAGCGTGATCTGGCGCAGACCCTCGGAGTCAGCCGGGCCACCCTCCGCGAGGCCATGGGCCAGCTCGAGGAGACCGGAGTGCTCGTCAAGCGCCTCGGCAGGACCGGAGGCTCGTTCGTGGCTGAGGCCGAGGACTCCCGCGAGCAGTTCCGCGACGTCGCGGTCCGTGTCCTGGCCACGTCCTGGCAGGACCTGGTGCACGCCTCCGACGCGATGTGCCGCCTGCAGGACACGATCGTGCGCGCCGCTGCCGAGAACCGCACCGAGGAGCACGTGCACCTGTTGCGCGAGCGGCTCGAGGAGTTCCGCGCTGCGCCGTCCGGGCGCGCCAAGCAGGCCGCCGACGCCGCCCTCCACCTCGCGATCGCAGAGGCCGGCGGCAACCCGGTGCTGGCCGACATCCTCTTCCGGGCCGAGCAGCAGCTGGCTCTCTCGGCGCCGGTCCACCTGTGGGGAGACCCCCAGGACCAGGCCGACATGGAGCAGCGCGCCCTGCAGGACCACGAACAGCTGGTGGCACTGATCGCCTCCCGTGACGCCGACGCCGCCGGGCACCTGGCGCGGCGGCACGCGGGGATCGACCTCGACCTGCTCGAGCGCTTCCGCGCGCGAGCACAGCAACAGGCGGCCCAGCGGCCGCGGTGATCCGGCCGTGGGACGGCGGCCCGTCCCGGACCGGGAATCAGCAGCCGGTGCCCTGCGGGTTCTGCAGGCAGTCGTCCGCGTAGTTGCGCACCGTGGAGCGCCAGACGCTGATCGGCACGGGAGCGCTCGCGACGTCGTTCAGCCCGGCCACGGGCAGCCACGGACCGCCCGCCACGGAGTACTCGCCGTAGAACCAGGTGGTCAGCGTGACGGCGTAGTCCCCGGTCTCGGTGTAGACGTGGCTCGTGTCGGTCTGGACGTCCCACGCCCCCTTCTCGAGCGGGACGCCGCTCAGCTCGGTGGGCCCCAGCGCACTGCCGTCCCCGTAGTCCCAGGCGTACTGCACCGGGACGGCCCGCACCTGCACGGGGAAGCCGCCCAGTTCGGTGGCGAACTGCTGGGCCTGGGCCTCCGCGTAGGCGTTGGTGTGCATGCCCTTCAACGTGTCCGGAGCCGGCTGAACCGCGCTGGCCGCGGGTGCGACGGCGAGCGTCCTGAAGTCCTGCAGGGTGAAGGTCGGCAGCTCCACGATCTCCTCGTCGCCCTCCGCCTCGGCGGCCGCCACGCACATGGGCTCTCCCCACGGCGTGCTGGGTCCTTCCCCCTGGCGCACGACGACGTTCATGTAGACGCCTTCGCCACCCCCGTCAGTGGTGCAGACCCGCTCGGCGAGGCAGTCGTCGAGGACTGCGCCCCTCCGGTTGGTGCACGGGTTCTGCAGGCCGAACGTCTGCGACTTCGACTGCGCGATCGTGTCCGGGTTGAACGGCCGGTCGATCCCCTGGTCGCTCAGGTACTGGCGGAGCGCTTTCTGGAAGGCGGGATCCTCGTCGGGGTCGTAGGCGACCGCCCGGGAGCTTTCACCCTCACTTACAACGTTCGTCGATGAGTTATTCGGCTGATTTTCTCGTCGCACATCAACCGATATTTTCACCTCATCACCGTCCGCATAGGAGTCGAAAGTATAGGCCTCGTTCTTTTGAAGATCGTTCTTATTAAACAAAGACTCACCGATAGCGTGGCCTTCAGTCCGCTCTGGTGGACCAACCGTGTGCGGCAGTAGCGTTATGGACAGAGCGAGCACCAGCGCCGAGTACTCGGAAATCATCCTTTCCCACCCGCAATCGGCGCAAGCGTTATGTAAATCCAGCCCTGTTCCGCGAAATCCATGTATAGGACTGACTTATCCCCTGGCTCGCCAGGGGCGTTAAGCTGGACGCCAGCGTCACTGACAAGCTGGCCAGGTTCTCGAACATAAACAACTACAGGTTTATATACTCCATCGCCTGCTTCGAACAATTCCGCCTGTTCGATCGTGAGCGACTCGCGAGCACCGATGGCCCAACTTCCATCATCATAAACGCTATCCAGCTCATCCAATTCAGCCAGACATGCCTCACAGGCACTACTAGTGATGTCCCGCGCATACGAGGTGTCTCCGGTCTGGTACGCGTACCACATCGCGTCGGACCAGTAGTCGAGGAACGCCTGCGCCCCCTCCCGGGACTCCTCCCGCGCGAGCGCGGGCATGACCGGCTTGGGCACGTTCTGTGCCGGCCCATCCAGCGAGGCGGGCACGTACTCGGCGGACGTGTCGGCGGAGCCGGACGTGGGCGACGGTGACGGCGAACCGTCGACCGACTCGTCCGCCGCGACACCGGCTGATGCCGGACTGGAGGGCGACGCCGCGGCGCCGTCGTCGTCGGAGCCGCAGCCGGTGAGGACGAGGAGCGCCAGGAGGGCCCTGCCGGCCGCTGCTGGGAGTGGACAGGACCGCACCATGAGTTCCCCGCTTCGCTCTGCCGCGGCCGCACGCCCCGGTCGGATGGGTCAGATGCTAGACCTCGCGCACTGTGCTCGAGCAACCCCTGTGGAGGCAATGAAGGAGCATTTTCATGGGGCCTGGTCAGGCGCGATATGGTCACGACTTCGTTAACGTCAGACTGACCAGAAGGGTGTTATAGTCACTGCAACCCAAAGGTCCGGACGTGCAGGGAGGTGACGATGATCGCGCAGAACGTGGCCCTGGCCGTGTCGACCGTCATCTTCGCCGCCCGGGACACCGGCCCCGACGGCCGCAAGGAGCTCTGGCTGCCTCTGGTCCGCCGCATCCGTGATCCCTTCCGGGGCATGTGGGCCCTGCCCGGCGGACCGCTCCGGGAGCACGAGGACCTCGAGGCCTCCGCCGCCCGCTCCCTGCAGCTCACCACCGGCCTGCAGCCGGGCTACCTCGAGCAGCTCTACGCCTTCGGCGGGCTCACCCGCTCGGCCAACGCCGAGGAACGTGTGGTCTCGATCGTCTACTGGGCCTCGATCCGCGCCGACCAGACCGCCGACCTGCACGCCGACCTCAACGTCACGTGGATGCGCGTGGCGGACCTGCCGCCGCTGGCCTTCGACCACAGCGACATCGTGGACTACGCGGTCTACCGGCTGCGCAACAAGATCACCTACAGCCGTGTGGCCCACTCGTTCCTCGGCGAGACCTTCACCCTCGCCGAGCTCCGGGGGGTGCACGAGGCCATCCTCGGCACCGCCCTGGACCCCGCCAACTTCCGGCGCCAGGTGCTGGCCTCCGGTGCCGTCCTCGACACCGGCACCCGCCTGGAGGGCACCCGGCACCGCCCGCCCCGGCTCTACCGCTACGACTCCGACCTCGACCTCGCCGACCGCACCCCGGCCGGCCGCAGCACCCAGGAGCAGACATGACCTCCGTCGCCACCCGCATCAACCTGCTGACCGAGAAGCCCGCGAACCTGCCCGGCGCCACACCGGCCCCGAGCACGTGCAGCACAGCTCTCGGGACGAGCCCGTGGGACTTCGCGCCCACGGTCTCGGCCGGCTACGGCCCCGGTGCCTCCCAGGACGACGCCGTGCCCGCGAGCTCGCCCGCCCAGCCGGTCATCCCCGACGAGTACCAGCAGGCCTCCGCCGAGGAGCTCGACCGCCGCATCGCCGCCGCCAAGGCCACCTTGGGCGACCGCGTGGTGGTGCTGGGCCACTTCTACCAGCGCGACGAGGTCGTCAAGCACGCCGACTTCCTCGGCGACTCCTTTCAGCTGGCCCGCGCCGCGCGCAGCCGCCCCGAGGCGGAGGCCATCGTCTTCTGCGGCGTGCACTTCATGGCCGAGACCGCCGACATCCTCTCCGGTGACCACCAGTCCGTGATCCTGCCCAACCTCGCCGCCGGCTGCTCCATGGCGGACATGGCCGACGAGGACTCCGTCGAGGAGGCGTGGGAGCAGCTCATGGACGTGCTCGGGGAGACCGACGACGACGGCCGGCAGACCGTGATCCCGGTGACCTACATGAACTCGTCCGCGGCGCTCAAGGCGTTCTGCGGCCGCCACGGCGGCATCGTCTGCACCTCCTCCAACGCCGCCACCGTGCTGGAGTGGGCGTTCGAGCGCGGCCGGCGCGTGCTCTTCTTCCCGGACCAGCACCTGGGCCGCAACACGGCCAAGGCCATGGGGATCCCGCTGGAGCAGATGCCGATGTGGAACCCCCGCCACGACCTGGGCGGCAGCACCGCGGAACAGCTGGCCGACGCCAAGGTCATCCTGTGGCACGGCTTCTGCTCCGTGCACCGCCGCTTCACCGTCGCCCAGATCGAGCAGGCCCGCGCCGAACACCCGGGCGTGCGCGTGATCGTGCACCCGGAGTGCCCCATGCCCGTGGTCGACGCCGCGGACGAGTCCGGCTCCACCGACCACATCCGCAAGGCGGTCGAGGCCGCCGAGCCCGGCAGCACCTTCGCGATCGGCACCGAGATCAACCTGGTGAACCGGCTCGCCGACGAGCACCCGGAGCACACCATCTTCTGCCTGGACCCGGTGATCTGCCCGTGCTCCACGATGTACCGGATCCACCCCGGCTATCTCGCCTGGGTGCTCGAGGAGCTCGTGGCCGGCCGGGTGATCAACCGGATCGCGGTGGACGCCACGACCGCCCGGGACGCCGAGGTGGCGCTCGAGCGCATGCTGGCGGCGCTTCCGCGGTGAGCACGATCCCGTTCCCCCGCGTGCTCGTGGTGGGCAGCGGCATCGCCGGGCTCACCACCGCTCTTGCGGCCGCCGGCCGGGGGCTGGACGTGGTGCTGCTGAGCAAGGACCGCCTGGACGAGACCAACACCGTCCGCGCCCAGGGCGGGATCGCCGCCATGACGGCCGGCCTCCCGGGCGGGCAGGCCCGGGACTCCGTGGCCCTGCACGTCCAGGACACCCTCGGGGCCGGGGCCGGCACGTGCGACGACGACGCCGTGCGCGTGCTCGTGCAGGACTCGGCCGCCGCCATCACCGCCCTGGTGCAGCACGGCGTCGCGTTCGACCGCGCGGGCGGCACCGACTCCCCGTGGGTGGAGGGTCTCGAGGGCGCCCACTCCGTGCCCCGCATCCTGCACGCCGGCGGGGACGCGACCGGCCGGGAGATCCAGCGCGCCCTCGTGGCGGCGGCACTGGACGCCGAGACCTCCGGGCGGCTGGACGTCCTCCGGCACACGATGCTCGTGGACCTGGTCGCGGACCACCACGGGAGCGTGCACGGAGCGCTCGTCCTCGACGGCGACCGGCCGCGCGAACTGCGGGCGGACGCCGTGGTGCTGGCCACCGGCGGGGCGGGACAGCTCTATCCTCACACCACGAACCCCGCGGTGGCCACGGGCGACGGCATCGCCGCGGCCCTGCGCGCGGGAGCCGTCGTGGCGGACCTCGAGTTCGTGCAGTTCCACCCCACCGCCCTCGCCGTTCCCGGCTGCTTCCTGGTCTCCGAGGCCGTGCGCGGCGAGGGTGCGGTGCTGCGCGACGCCACCGGACGGCGCTTCCTGCAGGACGCGCACCCGCTCGCCGAGCTCGCCCCGCGGGACGTCGTGGCCCGGGAGATCGTCCGCCGGTCGCTGGCCCAGGGAGGCCGGCCCGTGCTGCTCGACTGCACCGGCATGACCGCCCCGGCCGGCGGCGGGCACGCGGGGCCGGACACCGCCGAGCACCTGGCGCGCCGCTTCCCCACGATCGACGCCGCCGTGCGGGCGCACGGCGTGGACTGGTCCCGGGAGCCGGTGCCCGTCACCCCGGCGGCGCACTACCTGATGGGCGGGATCGCGACCGACGACCGCGGCCGCACGAGCGTCCCGGGTCTGTACGCCGTGGGCGAGTGCGCGGCCACGGGCGTGCACGGCGCCAACCGGCTGGCCTCCAACTCGCTGCTGGAGGGCGCCGTGTTCGGAACCCGCACCGCCGAGGCCCTGGCCGAGGACCTCCGTACCGACGGCACCCGCCGGCCGCACTCGACCCGGTCCCGCTCCGCAGCGACCGGGGAGCTCCGGGCCGACGGCACCGACCGGACGCACCCCGCTCCGCCCCGCTCCGCCCGGCGGCACCCCGCCCGGCTCGCGCCCGGCGGCGTGCTGGCCCTGCCGGACCCCGCCGAGGCGGACGTCCCGTTCGACCGGCAGGCCTTCCAGGCCGCGATGTGGGCCGGCGCCGGCGTCCTGCGGGACGGTCCCGGTCTCGAGGCGCTGGCCCACCGGCTGGCCGCGCTCTGGCCGCCCGCCGCGCTCTCCCGACGAGCGGTCGAGGACCGGAACCTGCTCAGCGTGGGACGGGCCGTGGCCGCCGCCGCCCTGCACCGCACCGAGTCCCGGGGCGCCCACTTCCGGGAGGACTGCCCGGTCCCCGACCCCGCCCGCGCCGGCCGCGCCTTCTGGCGTCGGGTGCCGTCCGCACCCCGCACCTGGCACCCGACCATCACAGAGACATATACGCACAACGACATGTACGGGAGGATCTCCGCATGCTGACCCGAACCGCCATCACCGAGGTCGTGGAGCGAGGCCTCGCCGAGGACGCGCCCTGGGGCGACATCACGTCCGAGCTGCTCATTCCCGCCACCGCCCTCGCACGGGCCGAGCTCGTCGCGCGCGAGGACGGCGTCTTCTCCGGCGGCCAGGTCTTCGCCGCCGCGTTCGCCGCCGTGGACCCCGCCGTGGCCGTGGAGCTGATCCCCGCCGACGGGGACTCCTTCGCCGCCGGGGACACGCTGGCCGTGGTGGCCGGGCCCGCCCGCGCGGTGCTGACCGGCGAGCGCGTGGCCCTGAACCTCACCCAGCGGATGTGCGGGATCGCCACGCTGACGGCCCGCTACGTCGCCGCCGTCGAGCAGGCCGTCGCCCGCGTGGAGCAGGCGGCGAACCTGCCCCCCGGCACGATCACCCGGACCCGGGTGACGGACACCCGCAAGACCACCCCGGGGCTCCGGGCGCTGGAGAAGCACGCCGTGCGCAGCGGCGGCGGGCACAACCACCGGCACTCGCTCTCAGACGCCGTGATGGCCAAGGACAACCACCTGGCGCTGCTCACCGCCGACGGGACCGACCTGACCGGCGCGCTGCGGCAGCTGCGCCGTCGGCTGCCGCACACGGTGCACCTCGAGGTGGAGGTGGACCGGCTGGACCAGATCGAGGCCGTGCTGGCCGGAGGCGCGGACACGGTGCTGCTGGACAACTTCTCGGTGGACGACCTCGTGAGCGGCGTGGCGATCATCGACGGCCGCGCGACGGTGGAGGCCTCCGGCGGGGTGGGCCTGGAGACCGTCGGGGAGATCGCCGCGACCGGGGTCGACGTCATCTCGGTGGGCGCGCTCACCCACTCGGCCCGCAACCTCGACCTGGGCCTCGACGTCGTCCTGGACGTCCGGGAGGACTGACGGTGCTGTACCTCGACGCGGCCGCCACCACTCCCGTGCGGCGGGAGGTCCTGGAGGCCATGTGGCCCTATCTCACCCAGGAGTTCGGCAACGCCTCCAGCCACCACGAGGTGGGCCGCCGGGCGCTGGCCGGACTGGACGCGGCCCGGCAGACCGTGGCCGAGGTGCTCAACTGCCGGCCCGCGGAGGTGGTCTTCACCTCCGGGGGGACCGAGGCGGACAACCTGGCGGTGAAGGGCATCGCGCTGGCCCGCCGGGACCGGGACGCGTCGACGAGCCACGTGGTGACGAGCGCGGTGGAGCACCACGCCGTGCTCGACTCCGCGCGCGACCTGGCCCGCTGGGACGGCTTCGAGGTGACCGAACTGGGCGTCTCGCCCGAGGGTCTGGTCGACCCCGCCGACCTGGCAGGGGCTGTTCGTCCGGGCACGGCGGTGGTATCCGTGATGCATGCGAACAACGAGACGGGTGCGGTCCAGGCGGTCACCGAGCTGGCTGCGGTGGCTCGGGCGCGGGAGGTCCCGTTCCATACGGATGCGGTCCAGGCGGCCGGGTCGCTGGAGCTGGACGTACAAGCGCTCGACGTGGCGGCGCTGAGCTTCGCCGGGCACAAGATCGGGGCGCCCAAGGGCGTCGGAGCGCTCTACGTGCGCCGGGGCACGCCCCTGCGCCCCCTGATGAGCGGCGGCGGGCACGAGCGCGGCCGCCGCTCGGGCACCTCCAACGTGGCGGGCGCCGTCGGTCTCGCCACGGCCCTGCGGCTGTCCGCCGAGGAGCGGCCGGGGAAGGCGGCGCACCTGGCCGCATTGCGGGACCGGCTGATCACCGGGGTCCTGGCCGAGGTGCCCACGGCACTCCTCACCGGCCCCGACCCGCGGGTGCACCCCGAGTCCCGGCTGCCCGGGCACGCGTCCTTCTGCTTCCCGGGGGTCAACGGCGAGACGGTCCTGGTGGATCTGGAGTCGCGGGGACTGCTCGTCTCCTCGGGGTCGGCCTGCTCGGCCGGGGACACCGAGCCCTCGCACGTGCTCACGGCGATGGGCTGCCCGCCGGAGGTCGCCACCACCGCGGTGCGCTTCACCCTCTCCGCCGACATCACGCCGGAGCAGGTGGACGGGATCGTCGCGGCCACGCGGGACGTCGTGCGGCGGCTGGGCGCCCCGCACGGCTGAGCCCGCGGCTCAGCCCACGGGCACGGGGTGCTGCGCCCCGTCGTGGCGCACCATGAGCACCGGGTCGCCGGTCGTCTCCACGGTCTGCATGCTGCCCTCGACCAGTGACCACGGACCCGCGGGACAGGAGCCGGGAGCCGGTCCCTCGGGCACGGCACTCGAGGCGCCGCGGCCGTCGAAGCCCTGCAGCCGGAAGCCGGCGACCGTCCCCCACCACATGGTCCGGGGCCGGCTCGTGATCGCCCGGGACTCGGTGACGACCAGGTCCGTCCGCTGCGGGAGGACCTCCGCCGTCCCGGCGTGGACGCACGACCAGGAGATGCCGGTGACCGACTCGGACTCGGCCACGAACTCCAGCGACGCGGCTTCAGCCCGCAGGGTCGCGTCGTCCCAGCCCAGCGCGGCCCGGACGTCGTTGCCGGTCACGAACCCCGTGCCGTCCTCGTGCAGCTCCGAGACCGCCCACGGCGGCGCCGCCGGCCCGAAGGCCACCCCTGCCAGGGCCGCCAGTACCGCGATGACCTTCTGCATGTGCCGCCCCGTCTCCCCGTCCCCCGGCGCGGCTCCCCCGGCGCCTTCCCGAACGCTAATGGAGGGCCGGGGACGGATCCAGTTCCGTGATCGATCTGTGACCCCGCCATGACATGGGACGACATGCCCACGGTGCGGCCGCGCCCGGGGAACGGTGGACGACCGCGAGGGGATGCGTCCGGCGGGAGAGGCGGGGCCCGGCCGGGGGTTGCGGGCCCGGACCTGTGCCGCACGGACAGCATAGGACCCCCGGACCGTGCGGTCCAGGGGTCCTGTGCGCGGTGGGCGGGGCGCTCCGCGCCGACCGTGCGGGGTGGGGATCAGACGATCGACGCGCCCCCGGCGCGCGCCTTCTCGAAGCGCTGCTGGACGTCGGCCCAGTTCACGATGTTCCACCACGCCTTGACGTAGTCCGCCTTGACGTTCTGGTAGTCGAGGTAGAAGGCGTGCTCCCACATGTCCAGCTGCAGCAGCGGGATCGTGGCGACGGGCACGCCGTTCTGCTGGTCGTACATCTGCTCGATGACGAGGTTGCCGCCGATGGGCTCGTAGGCCAGGATCGCCCAGCCGGAGCCCTGGATCGTGGTCGCCGCGGAGGTGAAGTGGGCGCGGAAGGCGTCGAAGGACCCGAAGTGGTCGTCGATCGCCGCGGCCAGCTCACCGGTCGGCTTGTCGCCGCCCTCCGGGGAGAGGTTGTTCCAGAAGATCGAGTGGTTCACGTGGCCGCCCAGGTTGAACTGGAGGTCCTTGGACAGCTTGGCCGCACCGGCGCCGTCGCCGTTGGCGCGGGCCTCCGCCATCTTCTCGAGGGCCGTGTTCGCGCCGGCCACGTAGGTGGCGTGGTGCTTGTCGTGGTGCAGCTCCATGATCTTCGCGGAGATGTGGGGCTCGAGCGCCGCGTAGTCGTAGGGGAGATCGGGAAGGGTGTACTTCTCGGCCATAGGAGAATCCTTTCGATAGCTGTCGTGTGGTTCCACCCTCGTCCCGCGCGCGAGCAGGGGTCAAGGAGGTTCCGCCACCAGCGTACGGTGCACACGGGCCCGCCGCGCGGGGCCTCAGAAGAAGTCGGGTGGCGTCTCGAGCGGGCAACGGGGCGGGTGCGCCGTGAGCTGGGACGGCACGGTGAACTCGAACTGCCCCGTCTCCAGCAGCCGTTTGAGGTCGCCGAGCTCAGCACCCAGGTTGCGGCGCACGATCCGCTCGGCCCACGTGGCGAGGCCGGCCCTCGCCGCGGTGAGGCGGCCGTCGACGGTGGTCCGCACCTCGGTGCCGCCGTCCGCCGCCGTCCACGTGGTGACCGCCAGGAGGTCCACGATCCCCCGGGTGGTCCGGAGCGCCAGCTTCCGCCCCGGTTCGTGCGCGGAGACGATCGTGACATAGGGAAATCGGAGCGGGCCGACGCGGCCGAAGAACTCCACGGAGGTCCCGGTCTGCAGCACCGGTGTGCTGATGGTGGGCACTCCCGCCACGCCCCGGTGCCACAGCGGGAAGCAGCCGCTGTCGAGCAGGAAGCGCTCCACCACGCCGGGGTCGACGCCGATCACCGCCTTGGCGTCGACGCAGAACGATGCCGGGACGAGTGCCATTCCAACCTCCATGCCGGTCCCAGGGCCCGGGACGCCGCCGCACGGCCCCGGAGGCATGGGCGGGATCCTCCATCCATGCACAGACATTTACTTTAGCGACCTTGCGTCCGGTCCGGCCAGCCCTGCGTGCACACCCGGTGGAGAAGCTTGTCCACAGGTGTGGACGAGCGTGTGCAAACGTCGAACACCCGTACGCCCGTTTCTGCCACGAAGGCAGAAATGCACGTCAAAGCAGGGAAGACGGGTCCTGCCCATGCGTAATTCCACCGGTGGAAGTTATCCACGCTGTGGACAACGCCTGTGGAGAAGATGTTGAGAAGCCCGCACCCGGAAGGTCATCGAAGGTCGTGGAGCGTCGTTCGGTCCATCCGGACCGGGACGCACAGGACCGGGACGCACAGGACCGGGACAGGACGTATCGGCCCGGGACGTCCGGGCCGGGAACCGGGGACACCGGAACGCACGGCCCCCGGCGTCAGGGCCTCCGGGAGGAGCGCCGGGAGCAGATGGTCAGCGCCTGGGGCCCACGGACGGGCTCCCGGCAGTCGGCCCGGCCCGCAGCCGGGAGCGTCGGCGGACGAGCACGGAGAGCAGTCCACAGGCCAGATAGCAGACGAGCACCAGGGCCCAGCCCACGGCGAAGGATCCGGTGAGCTGCAGCAGGAGGCCCATGACCAGCGGTCCGGAGCAGAACCCGGCGTAGAGCCCCATGGTGACCACGCCGGTGGAGGCGCCCACCCGTTCGGCCGGCACGGCGCGCATCGCCCCGGACATCACGATCACACTGACCGCGAGAGCCGCCCCGCCGTGCAGCACC
The DNA here is from genome assembly GCF_009735315.1 of Kocuria sediminis. NCBI lineage: Bacteria > Bacillati > Actinomycetota > Actinomycetes > Micrococcales > Micrococcaceae > Kocuria > Kocuria sediminis. The sequence continues at coordinate 107,481 of NZ_WOGU01000005.1, read as the reverse complement.
GCGGCCGGCCACACCGCCCACGCCAGCCCGGGATGCAGCGGTGCCAGCACCAGCAGGCCCGCGCTCACGGCCGCCCCCAGGGCCATGCCGGCGAGCAGGACGAATCCGTCGGCGCCCGGCCGGTCCATCACCCGCGCCCACAGCACGCGCGAGGCGATGCCCACCAGCGCGGCGACCGAGACCGTGGCCCCGGCCACGACGACGTCGAGGCCCAGTTCCCGGTGGGCGTAGAGCGGCAGGTAGACGTTGGCCGCCTGCGCCCCCAGGCCGGTCAGCGCCGCCGCGGCCGCGTACGCGCGCACGACGCCGGGCATCGGCGGGCGGCCGCCCGTCCGTCCCGGCCGGTCCGGAGAGGACGGCCCCGGACGAGATCCCGGCCCCGCGCCGGAATCCGGGGCCGCACGGGGCGCCCGAGCTGCGCCGGGCCGTGGAACCGTGCCGGATGCCGAGGTCGTCGGGGCCACCGCAGCCGCACCGGGCGCCGGGTCCCGACGGGCCGCCAGGGCCGTACGGGATCCCGCGTCCGCACCGGGCTCCGGTCCCCTGCCGAACCGCGCGGCCGGTCGGTCACCGGCGTGGTTCTCCGGGACGGTGAGCCACCCGTGCACGAGCAGGAGCAGGACTCCTCCGGCGGCCACGGCCACGGCGGTGCGCCAGCCCAGGAGCAGCCCGAGCGCGGGAAAGGTCAGTCCGGCCACCAGCTGGGCGGCCTGCACCCCGGCCTGCTTGATGCCGAGCCAGCTCGCGCGCCGGTGGGCGGGCACGTGCAGGCGGATGAGCCGGTTGGTGGCCGGATTGGCCATGACCTGGCCGAGGCCCGAGAGCACCATGGCCAGCAGCAGCACGGTGTAGTCCGGCGCGACGGCCGCGAGCAGCATGGCCAGGACGGCCCCGCCGAACATCACGGCCAGCAGGGTGCGCGCGCCCAGCCGGTCCGCCCACCGGCCGGTGCGCACGGCGGTGACGGCGGCGACGAAGAAGGTCACGGTGGCGAGCAGCCCGAACTGCGACTCCGTGAGCCGGAGATCCTGGATCACCAGGGGGCTCATCGCGGAGAGGCTGTGCGTCAGCAACGGGCCCACCGCCATCGTGGCCGTGAGCACGATCATGAGGTTCGCCCCCGGGGCCTGCTCCCGCTCCCCCGGCGGGTTCACCGGGCAGGCCCCCTGCGCGGCCGGTCGGCGGCGTGCAGCCCGGCGACGCACGCGACGATGCCGGCCAGGAAGAGGGCCTTGAGCCAGGACATCTGCTCCTGCCCGGTGCCGGCCGCCCACGCGACCGTGAGCACGGCGCCGATCCCGGTCCACACCGCGTAGGCGGTGCCCATCGGCACGACCCGGGCGGCGCGGGCCAGGGTGACCATGCTCAGCACCAGCGCCGCCGCGAAGAGCACGGTGGGGCCGAGGCGGGTGAGTCCCTCCGCGGCGCCCAGGGCCGTGGCCCAGACGGCCTCCAGGACGCCGCTCACCAGCAGCAGCGCCCACGCCCGGGAACGCCGCGCCGCCGCGTCCGGCGAGGCCGCGGGGGAACGCGGGGGCGGGGCGGGCGACGACGACGTGCGGCGGGTCACCGGAGGCTCAGGCGACAAGCCGCAGTCCGATCACGCAGCCGATGATCCCGAGCACGAGCAGGATCTTGAGGGCGGTCGCGGCCTCCCGGCCGGTCAGCATGGACCAGGCCACGGTGAGGGCTCCGCCGATGCCCACCCACACCGCGTAGGCCGTGCCGGTGGGCAGGCTCGTCATGGCGTGGGCGAGGCCGAACAGGCTCAGGGCCGCCGTCACCGCGAACACCGCGACCGGCACCGGGCGGCGGAGGCCGTCCGAGGCGGCGAGCGCGGACGCCCACACCGCCTCCAGGAGCCCCGAGAGGACCAGCACGACCCAGGCTCCCACGGGGTTAGCTCTTCGGGACCACACGGATCCAGAGGAACCCGTGAGCGTCGATCAGGAGGCCGTGGCGCAGGTCGAGCTCGGTGTTCCCGTGCAGCTCCACGGCCTGGTGCAGGAATCCCGAGAGGGTCTCCCCCGTGACGAACTGGGACCAGTCGGAGAAGTTGGCCAGGCACAGGATCATCGTGTTGCTGCCCGGGCGCTGGTAGCCCAGCACGTGCGGGTTGCGCGTGTCGAAGGGGATGAGGGCGTTGCCGTCGAACTCCGGGGCGCTGCGGCGCAGCTCGATCATCCGGCGGATGCCGCCGAAGATCCGGCCCTGCACGGAGAAGAGCTCATGGCGCCGCTCGTAGTCCCGGACGGGCCGCGGCGGCCGGTGCACCCATCGGGCGTCACCGGCGTGGGCCGGGTCCTCGGCCCAGGCGGGGTCGTTGAGCTGGCCGACCTCGTCCCCGAGGTACAGCAGCGGGACGCCGCCGGTGCTCATGGCCACGGAGTGCGCGAGCAGGACCCGGTCCACCGCGGCACCGGGATCCTCCGCGAGACCGAGCAGCGACGCGGTGGTCCCGCACACGCGGCAGTCGCCGGTGCGCGGATTCTCCTGGAACGGCACCCCGTCGGCGAAGCTGCCGGGGTGCCGGCCGGTGTAGAAGGCGTTGAGGAACCGGCGGTGGTCGTGGCCGTCGACACCGAGCCGGGCCGCGTCCTCGTCGGAGAACGTCCAGCCGATGTCGTCGTGGCCCCGCACGTAGTCCACCCACGCGGTGCCGGGCGGCAGGGCGTGGCGCTCCTCGAGGGCCTGGGCCAGCAGCTTGGGCTCGCGGGTGGCCATCGCCTCCCAGGTCAGGGCCATCTGCAGGGGGTTGTAGGAGAGCTGGCACTGGCCGGGCTCGACGTAGCGGATCACCTCGTCCGGGTGGACGATCGCCTCGGACTTGAACAGCACCGACGGCGCGGCGATGCGGCACAGCGCGTTGTAGGCCCGCAGCAGCACGTGGGCTTGCGGCAGGGACTCGCACGCGGTGCCCAGCTGCTTCCAGATGAACGCCACCGCGTCCATCCGCAGCACCTCCACGCCCTGGGCGGCGAGGAAGAGCAGCTCCGCGGCCATGGCGCGGAAGACCGCGGGGTTGGTGTAGTTGAGGTCCCACTGGAAGGAGTAGAACGTGCTCCACACCCACCGGGGGTCCTCCTCGGTGGCGCGGATGCGGGTGAAGGAGCCGGGGTGGTCGTCCGGGAAGATCTCGCGGGTGGTGCGCTCGAACTGCTCCGGGACGGTGCGGTCCGGGAAGATCCAGTAGTAGTCCTCGTACTCCGTCTCCCCCGCCGAGGCCCGGCGGGCCCACTCGTGCTCGTTGGAGGTGTGGTTGAAGACGAAGTCGAGCACCAGGCTGATGCCGTGGCGGCGCAGTTCCCGGCTCAGCTCGGCGAGCTCCTCCATGGTCCCGAGGCGGGGATCCACGCGGCGGTACGACGACACGGCGTAGCCGCCGTCCGAGTTGCCCTCCGGGGCCTCGAACAGGGGCATGAGGTGCAGGTAGGTCAGGCCCAGCTCCTGGAAGTACGGGATCTGCTCCCGGATGCCCCGCAGGTTCCCCGCGTACCGGTCGACGTAGCAGACGCCGCCGAGCATCTGCCGCGAGCCGAACCATGCCGGGTCCTGCTCCCGGCGTGCGTCCAGGGCCTTGAGGTCGTCGGGGCGCTCGGCCCAGGAGCGGGCCAGCTGCAGGCCGAGCTCGGTGAGCTGCTCGATGAAGTCCTCGCGGTGGCCGTAGACCTCGGCGAAGAGCAGCGTCAACCGGGGGAAGTGCTCGTCGAACCGTCGGTCGAAGTCCTTCCAGCCGGTCTCCGGCAGCTCGGCCGGACGGCGCTCGCGCACCTGCTGGCGCACGCACTCGGTGATCACACGGGCCTGGTTCTCCTGCGAGAGACCCGGGATCCCGGGCGGACTGGTGTTCGGCACACTGCTCCTTCGGTCGTCCACTCCTGGGCGGGGCGGTCTCCGAACTCGAGATCCTCCTTGACGACGAGCCCTCGGATGGTCACGGGCGCGTCCCGCGCGCGTCGGCAGGGGGCGGCCCGCACCTCAGCATACTGATGCGCTCCCGGGTTTTCAGCGGTTGACCGGCACACCCCTCCACATCCCTGTGCACAGAGTTGTCCACAGGTGTGGACGGCCTCTGGGGAAACCGGGGAAAACCGGTCGCTGCCGCCGTGTCCGCCCCGGCAGGGCACGGGTCCGGCGATGTCGGGGCGGGGGACGCGCGTGTGGAGAACCCTGTGCAGGGCCGGTCCCGCCGCGGCGGGACCGGCCGGGCTCAGTAGCCGTTGGCGGAGAGCCACTCCTGGGCCGCGTCCGCCGGGCTGACCGGCTGGTCACCGCTGACCTTGCGGTTCAGGTCGATGAGGTCCTCCGTGGTGAGCTTGCCGGAGAGCTCGTTCAGGGCGTCCACGGCCTCCGGGGGCAGCCGGTCGGCCGCCGCCAGCGGGAGGACCTGCTGGGCGATGAAGTTGTTCTCCGGGTCCTCCAGCACCACGAGGTCGTTGTCGGCGATCGCCGGTGTGGTCGTGAAGATGTCGGCGACGTCCACGTCACCGTTGAGCAGGGCCTCGACGGTCAGGGGGCCACCGCCGTCGTTGATCGGCTCGAACGACTGCGGCACGCAGCCGTACTTCTCCTCGAGGCCGTCCAGGCCGTAGGCGCGCTCGGCGAACTCGGGCGGACCGGCGATCACCAGCTGGTCGCACACCGCCGCCATGTCGGCGATGCTCGTGAGCCCGTACTGCTCCGCGGTCTCCGGCGTGACGACCATCGCGTCCTTGTTCTGCGCCTCGGAGGGCTCCAGCACGGTGAGCCCCTCGGGGAGGGCGCCCGGCAGGGCGTCCATGATCTCCTCGGCGGAGCTCGCGGTGGCCTCGGGGTCGGCGAAGAGCAGGAGGTTGCCGGAGTAGTCCGGGACGACGTCCACGGACCCGTCCTGCACTGCCCCGACGTACGCCTCGCGGGCCCCGATCCCCAGGGACGTCTCCGTCTGGATCCCGGCGGACTCGAGCGCGCCGGCGTAGAGCTCGGCGACGATCTCGCTCTCGGGGAAGTCGGCGGAGCCCACGGTCACGGTCTCCGAGGACCCCGTGGAGGTCTCCTCGCCCCCGGCGAGCGGATCGCCGCCGGAGCCGCAGGCCGTCAGCCCCAGCAGCAGGGCGGCGCCCAGTGCCGGCCCGGCGGCGCGGCGGAGGGAAGCGGGAGCAGTGGTCATGGTGGTTCTCCTGTCGGTCGGTGCAGGCGGTGGTCGGTGCGGGCGGTGGATGTCGGAGGACGTCGGGCGGTCAGGGAGAGGCCGCGCGCAGGCCCGGCGAGGTGGACAGCCGCTGGGCCACGGCGAGCGCGGCGTCCACGGCGAGCGCGAGGACCGCCACGAGCACCACGGAGCCCAGCATCCGCGAGTAGTCGCGCACCGCCAGCCCGTCGATGAGGTAGCGGCCGAGCCCGCCGAGGTTGATGTAGGCGACCACGGTCACCGTCGCCACGACCTGCAGGGCGGCGTTGCGGATCCCGCCCAGGATCACCGGCAGCGCGTTGGGCAGCTCCACGCGGGCCAGCACCTGCCCCCCGGTCATGCCCATGGCCGTCCCGGCGTCCTTGAGGGCCGGGGAGACGTTCGCGATCCCGGCGTAGGTGCCGGAGAGGATCGGGGGGATCGCCAGCAGCACCAGGGCGATGATCGGAGGCACGAGCCCGAGCCCCAGCAGCAGGGTGAACAGGGTCAGCAGGCCGAGCGTCGGCAGGGCGCGCAGGGCTCCGGTCAGACCCACGACCAGGCCCGAGCCGCGTCCGGTGTGGCCCACCCACAGACCGAGCGGCACCGCCACGGCCAGGGCCACGGCCAGGGTGATGCCGCTGTAGGCGAGGTGCTCGAGCAGCCGGACCGGGATGCCGGCGGCGCCGGACCAGTTCTCGGGGTCCGTCAGCCAGGACAGGGCGGTGCCGACGAGGCTCATGCGACGGCTCCTCTGCGCACGCGCGGCACGGGCGGGCGGGTCCCGCCGGCCCGTTGCCACCGGGTCAGGGCGTGCCCGGCCCCGCGCAGCACCAGGTCGAGGAGCACGGCCAGGAGCACGGTGAGGGCGATGCCGACCACGATCTCCTCGAGGATGGAGCGGCGCAGCCCGTCGGTGAACAGGGTGCCGAGGGACTGCACGCCGATCACCGCGCCCACGCTGACCATGGAGATGTTGCTGACGGAGGCGACCCGGAGCCCGGCGACCAGGACGGGCACCGCGAGCGGCAGCTCCACCCCGAAGAACCGGCGCAGCGGGCGGTAGCCCATCGCGGTGGAGGCCTGCAGGACGTCCCGGTCCACGGACTCGAAGGCGTCCACGGAGGAGCGGACGAGGATGGCCACCACGTAGATCGTCAGGGCCACGACCACGTTGACCACCGAGGTGATCTGCGTGCCCAGCAGCAGGGGCAGGACCACGAACAGGGTCAGGGACGGGATCGTGTAGAGCAGGGACGAGCCCGTGACGAAGAGCGGGCGCAGCGTGCGGTTGCGGGCGCCCAGCCGGGCCACCGGGATCGCGATCAGGGCGCCGAGCAGCAGCGGGAGCACCGACTGGACGAGGTGCGCGCCCGTGAGCTCCAGGACGTAGGGCCAGTTCCGGCTCGTCCAGGTCACCGCGGGGTCCTCCCGCCGAGCCGGGCGTCCTGGATGGCGGCGATGATCTCGCCGGGCTCCATGACCCCGATCGCCCGCCCGTCGTCGTCGACCACCACGGCCAGGCCCGCGGGCGAGGACAGGGCGGCGTCCAGGGCGCTGCGCAGGGAGCCGCCGGGCCGGTGCAGGGTGCCGCCGACCACGGGGTCGGCCTCGGCCCCGGTGCGCACCCAGCCGCGCGGGGCGCCGTCGTCGTCGATCCGCAGGGTCCACCCCCCGGGGAAGGGACCGTCCCCGGGCCCGACGACGCCCGGGCTGCCGTCCGGGCGGAGGACCGCCACGGAGCGGACCGGGATGTCGCGGGCGGAGTCGAAGGTGAGGGAGCGGAAGCCGCGGTCGCGGCCCACGAAGTCCGCCACGAAGTCGTCGGCCGGCGCCCGCAGCAGCTCCTCCGGGGTGGCGTACTGGGCCAGGCGCCCGCCCGTGGCGAAGACGGCCACCTTGTTGCCGAGCAGGATCGCCTCGTCGATGTCGTGGGTGACGAACACGACCGTGCGGTGCAGCCGGCGCTGGAGGTCGAGCAGCTCCCGCTGCAGGTCCTGGCGCACCACGGGATCCACGGCGGAGAACGGCTCGTCCATGAGCAGGATCGGCGGATCGGCCGCGAGCGCCCGGGCCACGCCCACCCGCTGCTGCTGCCCCCCGGAGAGCTGGGACGGATAGCGGGAGCCCAGTCCCGCGTCGAGGCCGACCGTGGCCAGCAGCTCCCGGGCCCGCTCGCGCGCCTGCTTCTTCGGCACGCCGTTGAGCCGGGGGACGGTCGCGATGTTGTCGACCACGGTGCGGTGCGGCATCAGGCCCGACTGCTGCATGACGTAGCCCATGGAGCGGCGGAGCTCGTGGGCCGGCACGGAGGTGATGTCACGGCCCTCCACGGTGACGGTGCCGGAGGTGGGCTCCACCATGCGGTTGATCATCCGCAGGGACGTGGTCTTCCCGCAGCCGGACGGCCCCACGAAGACGGTCAGCGACCCCCGCGGGATCTCGAGGTCCAGGGCCTCCACGGCGGTCGTCCCGTCCGGGTAGGTCTTGCCGGCACCCTGGAAACGGATGGCGATGTCGGTCATGGAGATCCTCCCGTTGCCGTGCCGCCAGTATAGGCAAGGAGCTCCGGCGCCCGACTAGACTCGCGTCCACCGGAGCGGGCCGTCCGCACCCGGAGGAGGTGGGCGGTGCACAGCCTGGAACTGCTGCTCGGCGAGGACGCCGAGGTGTCCGTGCGCGCCGACTGGGACCGGCTGATCGAGGCGGGCCTGCCCAGCTCCGGCCGGCACCGTTCCCCGTCCAACCGCCCGCACATCACCGTGGTGGCCGCGCCTTCGCTGACCCCGGAGACGATCCCGGGCATCGACGAGCGGGTCGCCGCCGCCGCCGGGTTCGTCGACCTGCCGCTGGCCAGCGCCGGGGTGCTGCTGTTCGGCCCCGGGCGGGGCGGCTACGTGGTGGTCCGCCAGGTGGTGACCACCCCCGAGCTGCTCGAGCTCCACCGGCGGGTCTGCGACGCCGTCGGCACCGTGCCCGGGCAGGCCCGCACCTCCTTCCCCGGGGCCTGGACCCCGCACATCACCCTGGCCCGCCGGATGCGCCCGGACCAGGTGGCCGTGGCCCTCGACGTCCTCGAGCCGCACCCCGCGCCGCTGCGGGCGGTGTCCCTGCGCCGCTGGGACTCGGACGCCCGCACGGTGGTCCGGCTCGCCTGACCGGGCCGGAGCCCGGGTCCCGGCCCGGAGCTCCCCGCGGCGGGGACGGCTCCGGTGCGGCAGGGGCGCCGGAGCCGCGTAGGCTCGAGGCATGACGAGCGCACAGGACATCGCCGGCTGGATGGTCGACCGGATCCGCACCGAGGGACGGCTGTCCCAGGAGCAGGCCGTGCAGGAGATCCCGGAGACCTTCGGGACCGAGTGGGTCCGCACCCTGGAGAACGGGCACACCGCGATCAGCAAGGAGGTCCTCGCGGAGTTCCGCAAGGCCCACGGCGGCACGGTGCAGTGGGACCGGGACCGCCGCTTCTGGTCCGTCAAGGGCTGACCCCCGGGGCCCTCACCCCGATCCCGGGCCCGCCCTCAGCATCCGCTGCCCCATCTCCCGCAGGACCGTGGTGAGCTCCGGAGGGTCCAGGACCTCCAGCTCGAAGCCGGTCCGCACCAGGTGGAGGGCGATCTCGGCCAGGTCGTCCCCGCCCGCCTCGAGCACGCACGCGGCCGGGCCGTCGGCCGTGAGCCGCCCCGCCTGCGGCGGGACGACGTCTCCGGCGCGCTCCAGCGGCACGAGCAGGCGCACCCGCACGGTGTGCGCGTAGGCCCACGTGGTGACCGACCGGCGCACGTGCTCCTCCACGTCGGGCACCGGGCGCGGGACGAAGCGGAACGTGGTGGTGCGTCCGCCGTGGATCCGGTCCAGCCGGAACGTGCGCCAGTCGTCCCGGTCCACGTCCCAGGCGAACAGGTACCAGCGCCGGCCCAGGGACAGCACCCGGTACGGCTCGATCCGCCGCTCCGCGCGCCGCCCGTCCCGGGTCTCGTAGTCCAGCCGCACCAGCACCCGCGTCCGCACGGCCCGGGCCAGCAGGACCAGGACGTCCGCGTCCACACTCGGCCCGGCCGGGACGACGACGTCGACCGCTCCGGCCACGGCCGAGACCTCCTCGCGCAGACCCGGCGGCATCATCTGGTCCAGGGTCGTCAGCGTCCGCAGCGCGGCCTCGCCCAGCCCGTCGATCCCGGAGGCCGCCGCCAGCCGCAGCCCCACGGCCGCGGCCACCGCCTCCTCCGGCTGCAGCAGCAGGGGAGGCAGCCGGCGCCCCGGCCCCAGCCGGTAGCCGCCGCCGTGCCCCCGGTCCGCCGGCACGGGATAGCCCAGCTCCCGCAGCCGGTCGACGTCCCGGCGCACGGAGCGGACCGTGACGCCCAGCTCCGCGGCCAGCTCGGGCCCGGTCCACACCGGGCGGGACTGCAGCAGGGAGAGCAGGCGCAGGACGCGGCGGGTCGGATCCGTCATGGCACCAGTGTCCTCGCGGCAGCGGACAGGATCTGTCCGCTCCTGCGCGGACACTGGCTGCACGGCCCCGCACCCGCCGAGGGCCGGAACAGGAGGAAACCGCCATGCCCGACCTCGACGTCACCGCCTGCGCCACCGACCAGATCGAGTGGCACTGGACCCGTCAGCTGAGGCCCCGCCTCGCCGGCCTGACCGATGACGAGTACCTCTTCGACCCCACCGGCGGGTCCGCGTGGACGGTCCACCCCCGGGCGGAGCGGCGCACGCCGATGCAGGCGGGCCGCGGGGAGTTCGTGGTGGACTTCGCCGTCCCCGAGCCGGTGCCCGCGCCGTTCACGACCATCGCCTGGCGGATGGCCCACGTCGTCGTCGGGATCCTCGCGGTGCGCAGCCACGGGCACTTCGGCGGCCCGGAGGCCTCCTACCAGGACTGGGCCTACGCCGGCACCGCCGAGCAGGCCCTGGACCAGCTGGACCGCGAGTACGCGCGCTGGACGGCCGGGGTGCGCTCCCTGTCGGCAGCGGACCTGGCGCGCCCGTGCGGCCCGGCGGAGGGCCCGTACGCGGAGCTGCCGATGCTCGCGCTGGTGCTGCACATCAACCGCGAGCTGATCCACCACGGCGCGGAGCTCGCCCTGCTGCGCGACCTGTACGCCCACACCCGCTGAACCACCCGCTGACCCACCGCCCCGGACACCAGGAGACCACCATGCCGTTCCTCACCCGCACCGTCACCGACGAGCGCGACGCCCTCGCGACCTTCGCCGCCCAGCAGATCCGGCAGATCGCCACCACCCTGCAGGGGCTCGACGGCCGTCAGCTGCGGGCGACGCCCTCCGCCAGCGCCATGAGCCTGGGCGCGCTGGCCCGCCACGTCCTGTTCATCGGCGAGCACGGCGCCTTCGCCGAGCTGACGGATCCCGGCCGGACACCGGAGCAGCCGCAGGACGGCGCGGACTGGGCGGCCGGCGCGGTCCTGCCCGAGGCCGTGCGCCCGGCGGACACCGCCGAGTCGCTGCGCGCGGCCCTGCTCGCGCTGGCCGACCGTGTCGAGGCCGGTCTGCGCACCATGGATCCCGAGGCGCGGATCCCCGTCCCGAAGGCGCCCTGGTTCCCGCCCGACCTGGACACGTGGCCCGCCCGGTGGGTGGCGCTGCACATGGTCGAGGAGAACGCCCGGCACGCCGGGCACGCGGACATCCTGCGCGAGAGCATCGACGGCAGGACCGCCTACGAGCTCAACGCCCTGGCGGACGGGGAGGAGTGGCCTCCGGAGGGCTGACCGCCGGCAGCTCCCGCGGCACCAGGTGCCCGCCCGGGTACCGCGGCGAGGGTGGGCCCGTCCCCGGCAGCGCGCCCGGGCGTCCACCCCGAGGCGCGCCGGGACGTCGCCGAGGGTCCGTCAGACCTCCTGGTCCGCGAACTGGGTCTCGTACAACTCGGCGTAGCGCCCACCCGACGCCAGCAGCTCCGCGTGCCGGCCGCGCTCCACGATCCGGCCGCCCTCCACCACCAGGATCTGGTCGGCGGAGCGGATGGTCGAGAGCCGGTGGGCGATGACCAGGGCGGTGCGCCCCTCCATCGCCTCGCCCAGCGCGGCCTGCACGTAGGCCTCGTTGGTGGAGTCCAGCGCGGAGGTCGCCTCGTCGAGGATGACCACGCGCGGGGCGGCCAGCAGCAGGCGCGCGATCGTCAGCCGCTGGCGCTCACCGCCGGAGAGCCGGTAGCCGCGCTCGCCCACCACGGTGTCCAGCCCGTCCGGCAGGGCCCGGATCACGTGCTCCATCCTGGCCCGGGCCAGGGCGTCCCACAGCTGCTCGTCCGTGGCCTCGGGGCGCACCAGGGTGAGGTTCTCCCGGATCGACTCGTGGAACAGGTGCCCGTCCTGGGTGACCATCCCGATGGTCTCCCGCAGCGAGGCGAAGGTCACCTCCCGCACGTCCGTGCCGCCGATCCGCACGGCCCCGGAGGTGACGTCGTAGAGCCGGGCCACGAGCTGGGCGATGGTCGACTTGCCCGCGCCCGAGGAGCCCACGAGGGCGACGGTCTGCCCGGGCAGCACCGTGAAGCTCACCCCGTGCAGCACCTCCTCGCCGCCCCGGGAGTCGAGCACCGCGACGTCCTCGAGGGAGGCCAGGGAGACCTCCTCGGCGGAGGGGTAGGCGAAGCGGACGTCGTCGAACTCCACCGACGCCGGGCCGGGGGGCAGGGCCCGGGCCCCGGGCCGCTCCTGGATCAGGGGCACGAGGTCCAGGATCTCGAAGACGCGCTCGAAGCTGACCACGGCGCTCATGATGTCCATCCGGGCGTTGGCGAGCATCGTCAGCGGGGCGTAGAGCCGGGTGAGGAGCAGGGCGAGGGTCACGACGTCGCCGGCGTCCAGGTTGCCGAGGATGGCCTGCGCGCCGCCCAGCCCGTAGACCAGGGCCAGGGCCAGCGCGGACACCAGGGTGAGCGCGGTGACGAAGACGGTCTGCAGCATCGCCACCCGCACGCCGATGTCCCGCACGCGGCCGGCCCGGCGGGCGAACTCGGCGGACTCGGTCTCCGGCCGGCCGAAGAGCTTGACGAGGGTGGCGCCGCCGGCGGAGAACCGCTCGGTCATCTGCGTGGACATGGACGCGTTGTGCTGGGCCGCCTCCCGCTGGAGCCGGGCCAGACGCCCGCCCATGGCGCGGGCCGGGACCAGGAAGATCGGCAGCAGCAGCATGGACAGGGCCGTGACCTGCCACGAGATCGTGACCATGACGACGACGGTGAGCAGCAGCGAGACGATGTTGCTGACCACGCCGGAGAGCGTGTTGGAGAACGCCCGCTGCGCGCCGATGACGTCGTTGTTGAGCCGGGAGACGAGCGCCCCGGTGCGGGTGCGGGTGAAGAAGGCGATCGGCATCCGCTGCACGTGCTCGTAGACCGCGGTGCGCAGGTCGAGGATCAGCCCCTCCCCGATCCGGGAGGACAGCCAGCGGTTGACGATGCCCAGCGCGGCGTCCACCACCGCGACCGCGGCGATGGCCACGGCGAGCCACACGACCACGGAGACGTCGTCGCCGCCGGTGATGGCGTTGACCACGTCACCGGCCAGGATGGGCGTGACCACGCCCAGCAGGGCCGTGAGCACCGAGATCACCAGGAACACGGTGAGCGGGGAGCGGTGCGGGCGGGCGAAGACCACGATGCGCCGCAGGGTCGCCCGGTTGATCCGGCGGTCCTTGACCTCCTGACCCTGGACCGTCCGCCACAGGACCATGTACGGCGAGTTCTGCATGCTCATGGGTGAGCCCCCGATCTGCGGGGGTCGCCCGCGCTGGAACCGGCCCGGCGCCGTGGTGGTGCGCGCCGCGCCGGACCGATTTTACGCCCCCGTGCCGACACCGCCGCCGCGGGCCGGGCGGCGCGGCGGACCGACGGCGACGGACCCCGTGCCGCGGGACGCTGCGGCACGGGGTCCGTGGTTCCGGCCGCACGAGGGCCGGAACGGGTGCTGGGGATCAGGCGTGGGCGGCAGCCCGGCGCTTCGCGGCGAGCACGTGGTCCACCGACCAGCGGCCGGCACCGGTGAGGGCGAGGAGCAGCGTGCCCGCGGCGAGCAGCAGGACGAGCTCGAACCCGCCGTCGGCCGCGAAGAAGCCGGCGGGCAGGTGCACGAGGACGAGGGCCCCGAGCATGGTGAGGGCCAGGAGGGCGGCCACCACCCGGGTGCCCAGGCCGAGGACCAGCAGCGCCCCGCCGGCGAGCTCGAGCACGGCGACGGCCGGCGCCGCGACCTCGGCCAGCGGCACGCCCATCTGGGCGAACGACGCCTGGGTGCCGGCGAGGGTCCACTCGCTGACCTTCTGCCAGCCGTGGAGCAGGAACGTGAGGCCGAGGACGGCCCGCAGGACGGTCAGACCGAGGGTGGGGCCGGCGCCCGCGGCCGCCGCGGCCGGGACGGAGGAACGGGTGGCGGTGGCGCGCTCAGGCGTGTGTGTCGTGGACATGGTCCGACCCTAGCCGAAAATACTTTCCCCTACAACTTTTGCTGCCGCATGCTTATGGGGTCACAGCTGGTCGGCGGCCATGCCGCGGGCGGTGGGGCCCTGGGCGTCGTCCTCGACCAGACGCCCGATCAGGGCGAGCTGCTGGACCTGGACGGGGGTGAGCCGGTCGATCACCGTGCGGCGGACGTGGGCGACGTGACCCGGCGCCACCTGCTCGACCTTCTCCATGCCGCGGTCGGTGATCTCCGCGAGCACCACGCGCTTGTCCCTCTCGTCGCCCGTGCGCACCACGAGGTCGTCGCGCTCGAGGCGCGCCACGATCCGCGACAGCCGGGACTGCGAGGTGTTGGTGGCCGTGGCGAGGTCCGACATCCGCCGCCGCCGGTCCGGGGCCTCGGAGAGCATCGCCAGGACGAGGTACTCGGCGAGGCTGAGGTCGGCCTCGGCCTGCAACTGGGACTCGATGCTGCCGGGCAGGGTGAACATGATGGACACGAGCGCCAACCAGGCCTCGCGCTCCTCGGGGGACAGCCATCGGGTCTCGGTCATGGGCACGATTCTACGAGCCGGGACCCCGCCACCGGTCCCGCACCGCCCGCGCCCCATAATGGGAACCATGGACTCCCTCGGCACCTGGCCCCGGCCCGTTCCCGCGGACGATCGCGACTTCGACGTCCAGGTGATGAAGCGCCTGCGCACCGCGCACGGCGAGGACGGCGCCTCCGACCGTCCGTCGTGGGGCGAGAGGCTGGGCACCTCGATGCTGCTCGTGGTCCCGCTGCTGACCGCACTGGCCGTGGTCCTGCTGTGGCAGCAGTGGTCCCGCTCCGGGTCCGCGTGGCCGCTCGCGCTGATCGCCGCGATCCTCGTGGCCACCGCGCTGTGGTGGACGTCCCGGCTGCGCCGCGCCTTCGCCGCGGCCCAGGGGCGGCTCGGCTCCCGCCTGGCCCACGTGGTGGACCACGGGGTGGGCGTGGTCCGGGAGCTGACCCTGGAGCCCCTCACGGCGCAGGACGGTGCCGCCGCGGAGGCCCCCGAGGACGGTGGGCGGGTGCGTGCCCGCCTGGAGCTGTCCGTCAACCCGGTCCGCGGCTCCCGGTTCCGCACGGTGGTGGAGGCGGTCTACGACGCCGACGCGGCCCTGCTCCTGGAGGTCGGCTCGCACGGGCCGGTGCGCTTCCTGCGCGACGACCCCGAGGGCACCGCGGTGATCGACACACGGCTCTCCGAGGCGCAGGTCGAGCAGGTCTACCGGGGCGCCGCCCTCAACTGACGCCCTCCCGCTGCGCCCGGCGGGCCTCCGCCCGGCGCTCCTTCTCGATCCGCCGGCGCAGCTGCTCGCACAGGTCCTCCCCCGCCTGCAGCAGCTCCGGCAGGCGCTCCCGCTCGGTGGTCTGGGCGCGGAAGGCGTCCGTCACGCCCACCCCGTGCTCGGGCCGGCGGACCAGGTCGACCGCCTGCCCGGCTCGCACCGTGCCCGGTGCGAGCACCTTGAGGTAGGCCCCCGAGCGGCCGCGCTCCGTGAACCGCCGCAGCCACCCCCGCACCTGCATGACCCCGCGGAACGTGCCGCAGGGGATGCGCGCGTCGGTCACCTGCAGCAGCACGTCCCCGATCCGCCAGACCTCGCCCAGCCGGGCGCCGTCGACGTCGACGCCGGAGAGCGTGAGGTTCTCCCCGAACGAGCCGTCGGGCAGCTCCCGGCCCAGCTCCCGCGCCCAGAAGTCCAGCTCCTCGCGCGCGAACGCGTAGACCGCCTGGTCCGTGCCGCCGTGGTAGGTGCTGTTGCCGATGAAGTCCCCGGCCACCCCGGAGCCCAGGCCGCCCTTGCGCGGTCCGGGCTCGCGGATCTCCACGGGACCCGCCACCGGGCGCTTGCGGATGCCGGTGGGCAGGGAGGACCGGGCGGGGTTCTCCTCGGCCCGGCCGACGTTGACGCTGCGGACGTGTGCGGTCATGGCCGGCGGTCCTCCCCGGGGTCGGGGACCCCCTCGGTGCCCTCCGCGAACCCGCGGTGGTGCGTCGGAGGATACACGGCGGGATCCGGGTGGCAGGGTGTCAGCGCGGGTGGCGGAGCGCCTTGGAGCCGGTGTGCGGCACGGTGGGGGTCGCGGCCGTCTCGGCCTCCGGCTCGACGGGCGCCCGGCGCAGGCCCCCCTCGGGGCGGCCCCCCGGGGCACCGCCGTCCGGGTCGTCGGCGAGCTCGTCACCGAGTTCGTCGCCGAGCTCGCCGGCGGGGCGCCGGGTGCGCGGCGCCCTCGAGGGCAGGGACGGGCGGCGCCGGCCGGCCGCGCGCGGGGCGTCGTGGATCTCGGTGACGGACACGGCCATCGCGTTGAGCGCGAGGCCGAGGAGCACGAACACCCACGCCGCGACGGGGTACCACGCCAGGCCGAGGAGCACTCCGATCACGATGAGGGCGATGGAGGTCAGGTAGGCCGGGGTGAGAACGCGCTGGACGTTGAACTTCATGGGTTCCATTCCATCACGCGCGCGCGTGGATCGACCAACGCGCCCGGTCGATTCCCGGCCCGCACCCAGGGTGGCGGCCGGCCGAGGGGCGGACCGTGGCACTGGCGGCCCTCCGCGTATACCGTGGGCGGCATGGACGACCTGGATCCCGAGCTGCTCGAGCTCGCCCGTTCCGCCCGCACGGTCACCGTGCTCTCCGGCGCCGGCATGTCGGCGGAGAGCGGAGTGCCCACGTTCCGCGACGCCGGGACGGGACTGTGGGCCCGGTGGTCCCCGGAGGAGCTGGCCACGCCCGAGGCCTGGGAGGCCGACCCGGAGCTCGTGTGGTCCTGGTACCTGTGGCGGGCGCGGCAGCTGCGCCGGCTGCGCCCCAACGCCGGGCACCGGGCGATCGCCCGGTGGGCCGAGCGGGCCCGGGTGCAGGTGGTCACCCAGAACGTGGACGACCTCCACGAGCGGGCCGGCTCGGAGGTCCTCGCCCACCTGCACGGCAGCCTGTTCGCCTTCCGCTGCTCGGCCTGCGGCGCGCCCTTCCCCGAGGCCCTCGTCCCCGGCCTGTCCCCGGAGCGCTCGGCGGACCTGCAGGAGCCGATCCGCGAGCGCCCGCCGGTGTGCCCGGCGTGCGGCGGGGCCGTCCGGCCCTCGGTCGTCTGGTTCGGGGAGCTGCTGCCCGAGGGCGCCCTGGAGCGCGGCGCCGACGCCGTGGCGGAGGCCGACCTCGTGCTCGTGGTGGGCACCTCGGGGCTGGTGCAGCCCGCGGCCTCCCTCCCGCTGCTCGCCGCCGGCCGCGGGGTCCCCGTGGTGGAGGTCAATCCCGAGGACACGGCCCTCACGCCCCACGCGGACTGGGCCGTGCGGGCCCGCTCCGCCGAGGCGCTGCCCCGCCTCCTGCCCGAGCTGCCGCCCGAGCTCCCGCCCGCAGGGATCCGTCCCGCACCGTCCCGGTGAGCGCCCACGGCGCCGCGTCGGGCGCCGGGCACTGATAGCTGAGAGCAGAAAGCAGCCTGGTCTTCTTGTCACGGACCCCCGGCAGCCACAGACTGAACGACGGACACCGGCTCCGGGACCCCGTCCCGGAGCCCACCCCTTCCAGCCACCGGCTGGCTCCCCACGAAAGGCACGGTCCATGACCCAGTCCATGACGCAGTCCCCCACCCTGCCCCTGCACGACGGCAGGACCATCCCGCAGCTCGGCTACGGTGTCTGGCAGGTCGACGCCGACATCGCCGAGGACGTGGTGGGCCAGGCCCTCCGGGCCGGCTACCGGCACATCGACACCGCCAAGATCTACGGCAACGAGGAGGGCGTCGGCCGGGCCATCGCCAACAGCGGCATCCCGCGCGAGGAGATCTTCGTGACCACCAAGCTGTGGAACGAGGACCACGGCTACGACTCGGCGCTGCAGGCGATCGACGCCTCCCTGGAGCGCCTCGGCCTGGAGTACGTGGACCTCTACCTCATCCACTGGCCCACGCCGAAGCGCGGGAAGTACCTGGAGACCTGGAAGGCCTTCCAGGAGATCCGCGACAGCGGCAAGGCCCGCTCGATCGGCGTCTCCAACTTCCCCCGGGAGGAGCTGCAGGAGATCATCGACGAGACCGGCGTGGTCCCGGTGGTGAACCAGGTGGAGCTGCACCCCTACTTCAACCAGGCCGCGCTGCGCGACTTCAACGCCTCCCACGGCATCCTCACCGAGGCGTGGTCCCCCCTGGGCCAGGGCGGCGACCTGCTGAAGGACCCGGCCATCGCCTCGATCGCCCGCAAGCACGGCGCGACCCCGGGCCAGGTCATCATCGCCTGGCACCTGGCGATCGGGAACGTGGTCTTCCCCAAGACCGTCACCCCCGAGCGGATCCGCGAGAACTTCGCGGCCCTCGACGTGCGGCTGGACCCCGAGGACGTCGAGGCGATCAACGGCCTCGACAACGGCGGGCGCATCGGCTCGGACCCGAAGGACTTCAACTGAGCCCTCGACGTCCGGGGACGGTTCCCCGCCCCTGACGCCCGCCCGCACCGGTGCTCACCGGTGCGGGCGGTGTCCTGCCCGGTGCGGGTCGGCCACGCGGTAGGTCTCCTGGACCAGCCCGCCCGGGAAGGACCGCACGTCCACCAGCTCCAGCGGGACGTCCGTGCCCGCCCCGGCGAACGGGGAGATGCCCTCCCGCAGCAGCACCGGCACGCGGGTCAGCACGAGATCGGCGATCCGGCCGGCGTCGAGGAAGGAGCGGATCGTGGCGCCGCCGTCCACGTAGACGTGGCGGGCGCCCAGGGCGTCGAGCAGCTCGACCGCCCGGGGCACGGACGTGGCCCACCGCACCGGGGGAGCCCCCGCCTCCGGGCCCGGGCCTCCGGAGCCGAGCACCACGACGGGACGCCCGCCGTAGGGCCAGTCCCCGAAACCCAGGACCTGCTCGTAGGTGACGCGGCCGAGGACCACGGCGTCGATCCCGGCCATGAACGCCTCGTAGCCCAGGTCCCCGGCCCCCGCCTCCGCGGCGGCGGCCCCGCGGCTCTCGAGCCAGGCCAGGTCTCCGTCCGGACGGGCGATGTACCCGTCCACGCTGACCCCGATGTACACGTGCCCGGCCCAGCCGGACCTGCCCCGCCCGGCGTCCTCGTCCCGCCCCGTCCCCACGTTGCTCCTCCTCGTCCCGCCTCCGCGGCCGACCGGTCCCCACGCTAGCCCGGCGGCGGAGCGGCGGAACGGCCCGTGACAGAACCGTTGCACGGCGGCCGGGCCCGCCCGGCCCGGCCGCCGATTGGTGCGGAACCGGTCGACGGGTGAACCATGGTGGTCATGAACACCGACACCTCCCGGGCGGGCGACGGCACCACCAGTGCCGCCGCCCCGCACGGCACCCCCGACAACATCCCGGGCGCGGACCTGCCCCGCCCCGCGGGAAAGACTTTCTTCGGCCAGCCCCGCATGCTGGCGAACCTGTTCAGCGTGGAGCTGTGGGAGCGCTTCTCCTTCTACGGCATGCAGGGCATCGTCCTGCTCTACATGTACTTCGCCACGACCGAGGGCGGGCTGGGCATCGACCAGTCGACCGCCGCCGGCATCGTGGGCGCCTACGGCGGCGCCGTCTACCTGTTCGCCATCCTCGGCGGGTGGGTGGCCGACCGGCTGCTCGGCTCCGAGCGCACCATGTTCGTCAGCGGCGTGCTCATCATGGCCGGGCACATCTCGCTGGCCCTCCTCCCTGCGGTTACCGGCCTGGCGATCGGGCTGATCCTCATCGCCGTCGGCTCGGGCGGGCTCAAGGCCACGATCACCAATCTCGTGGGTTCCCTCTACGAGCGCCGGGACCCGCGCCGGGACGCCGGGTTCTCGATCTTCTACATGGGCGTCAACATCGGCGGCCTGACCGGCCCGCTGCTGACCGGCCTCGCGCAGCAGACGTGGGGCTTCCACCTCGGCTTCGGCCTCGCCGCGATCGGCATGGCGTTCGGGCTCACCCAGTACGCGCTGGGCCGGCGCCGGCTGCCCGGCGAGGTCCACCACGTGCCCAACCCCCTGCCCCGCAGCCAGTACGGCCGGTGGATCGGCGTCGCGGTCGCCGCGCTCGCCGTGGTCGCGGCGGCCGTGCTCACGGGCCTGCTCAACGCGGGCAACCTGGCGGACGTCGTGGTGGCCGTGACCGTGCTGGCGGCCGTGGCCCTGTTCGTGCTCCTGCTCACCAGCGCGAAGGTCGACGACGACGAGCGCTCCCGCGTGCGGTCGTTCATCCCGATGTTCATCGGCTCGGCCGCCTTCTGGGCGCTGTTCCAGCAGCAGTTCACCGTGATCACCATCTACTCCGACACCCGGCTGGACCGGACCCTGGGGGACTGGACCATGCCGATCTCCTGGGTGCAGTCCTTCAATCCGTTCTTCATCATCCTGCTCGCCCCGGTGTTCGCGGTGCTGTGGACGCGCCTGGGCGACCGGCAGCCGTCGACCCCCGCCAAGTTCGGTCTCGGCATCATCCTGATGGGGTCCGCGTTCCTGATCTTCCTGCCGATGGTCGGGGTGTCCTCCGTGCCGGTGCTGTGGGCCGCGCTGATCCTGCTCGTCGCCACCCTCGGCGAGCTGCTGGTCTCCCCGGTCGGGCTCTCCCTGTCCACCCGGCTGGCCCCCCGGGCCTATCCGGTGCTGATGGTCTCCCTGTTCTACCTCTCCGTGGCCCTGGGCACCGCTCTGTCCGGGTCCCTGGCCGGGTACTACAGCGAGCAGTCGGAGGCCGCCTACTTCGGCGCCCTCGGCGCGGTGACGATCGTCATCGGCGCGGGCCTGCTGGTGCTCTCCCCGTGGATCCGCCGCCGGATGCGGGGGGTGCGCTGACCGGGTCCTGACCCCCGGCGGCACCCGACCGGACTCCGTCGCACGGCGCCCGGCTGGGTTCCGGCCCGGGGGACGGTGCCGGCCGGGTCCCCGGCCGCGGCGGGCGGTTCCCTCCTCTCGTCCTCCGGCGCTGCTGCGCCGGAGGACGAGCCCCGGCTCAGCCGCCCGCGATCTGCGCGACCACGTCCGCCGCGGGGCACTCCCGCGCCGCGGCGAAGGCCGTTCCCGCCCACAGCGAGATGGCCTCGGGGTCCCCGGCTGCCGCCGCTGCCGCCCGCAACGGCTTCGTCAGCTGGTTGACCTCGGGATATGCCGCTGGAGCAATATTCGAGTAGCGGTCGATGAAACCGTTGCGCAGACCCCGGGCCAGGCGGCCGGAGAACGCCCGGGTCACGACCGTCTCCCGGTAGCGGCCCGAGCCGAGGGCCTCCCGGTACGCGGCGGAGGTCCCGGCCTCGTGGGTGCGCAGCAGCAGCGTGCCGACCTGGACCGCATCCGCCCCGGCGGCCCGGACGGCCGCCGCGTCCGCGGGCGAGGCGATGCCTCCGGCCGCCACGAGCGGTAGGTCGACCGCGGCGCGGACCGCCGCGACGAGCTCGGCCAGGGTCTCCTCGCCCGCCACGTCCTCCGTACGGTGCGTGCCCCGGTGACCGCCGGCGGCCGGGCCCTGCACGGTGAGCAGGTCGGCGCCGGCCCGGGCCGCCGCCTCCGCCTCCGGGACCGAGGTCACCGTGACGGACGTCGTGCTGCCCACCGCCGCCAGCCGGTCCAGGACGGACGCCGCCGGCAGGCCGAAGGTGAACGAGACCACCGGCACCCGCAGCTGCTCGAGGAGCTCGAGCTTGGCGGTCCAGCCGTCGTCGTCGGCCGGGTCCGTGGCGGGCAGCTCCACCCCGTAGTTCCGCGCCGCCTCCTGCAGCGCCTCCCGGTAGGCGGCGACCGACCGGTGCACGGCCGGGTCCACGGCGGCGCCCGGTGCGGCGGTGTTCGCGGCCTGCGGCACGAAGACGTTCACCCCGAACGGGCCGCCGGTCAGCGCCCGGACCTCCTCGACGTCCGCCCGGACCCCTGCGGCCGGTCGGTTGCCGGCGGCGAGGAACCCCAGGCCGCCCGCGGCGGTGACCGCCGCGGCCAGCGCGGGCGTCGACGGCCCGCCCGCCATCGGGGCGCCCACGAACGGGACGGAGAGGTCGGGCAGCCGGAAGCGGGGCGCGATGCTGGTCATGGCACCCAGGCTAGGAACACGCGGGGCCCGCGTCACCCCCTGCGCCGTGCCCCGGCCGTGGCATAGGCTGTGCGCAGACCACCGTCCGGCCGGGCGTGCGCCGGGCACGACCGATTCGAGGCACCCGATGGCCCAGTCCGCCGACTCCAAGACCCGGTCCCGTCCGCAGCCGGAGCTCAAACGGGTGATGGGCCCGGGGCTGCTCCTGCTGTTCATCGTCGGGGACATCCTCGGCACCGGCGTGTACGCCCTCACCGGCAACATCGCCGGGGAGATCGGCGGCGCCGCCTGGGCCCCGATCCTCGTGGCCTTCGTGGTGGCGACCATCACCGCGTTCTCCTACCTGGAGCTGGTGACCAAGTACCCCGGGGCCTCCGGCGCCGCCCTGTACACGCACAAGGCCTTCGGCATCCACTTCATCACGTTCCTGGTGACCTTCGCCGTGCTCAGCTCGGGGCTGACCTCGGCGTCCACCGCGGCCTCCGCCGTGGCCTCGAACTTCGCCCGCGGCTTCGGCCTGGAGGTGGGCACCACCGGGATCACCGTGATCGCCGTGAGCTTCATCGCGATCCTCGCCGCGATCAACATCCGGGGCGTGACCGAGGGACTGGCCTTCAACGTGGTCCTCACCTCGATCGAGCTCACCGGCCTGCTCATCGTGATCCTCGTCGGGTTCTGGGCGTCCTTCCAGGGCAAGGCGGACTTCAGCCAGACCATGATCTTCGAGACCTCCGAGGACAAGGGCATCTTCCTGGCGCTGACCGCCGTGACCTCGCTGGCGTTCTTCTCCTTCGTGGGGTTCGAGGACTCCGTGAACATGGTCGAGGAGACCAAGAACCCCAGCCGCGACTTCCCGCGCGTGATGCTCTTCGGCCTGGGCGTCACGGGCGCCGTCTACCTCCTGGTCTCGATCTTCACCGTGGCGGTCGTGCCCATCGGCGTGCTCGGGGAGTCCACCACGCCGCTGCTGGACATGGTCCGGATCGGGGCCCCCAACATCCCGATCGACACCATCTACCCGTTCCTGACGATCTTCGCCGTGGCCAACACCGCCCTGATCAACATGCTCATGGCCTCCCGCCTGCTCTACGGCATGGCGCGGCAGGGCGTGCTCCCGGACTTCCTGGGGCACGTGCTGCACGGGCGCCGGACCCCCTGGTCCGCGATCGTGTTCACCACCCTGCTCGCCATGGGCCTGATCGTCGTGATCAACAATCTCCTCGGCAGCGGGACGGCGAGCGCCCTCGGCGGCACCACCGCGCTCCTGCTCCTCGGAGTGTTCACCATCGTCAACATCGCGGCGATCGTCCTGCGGAAGGACCACGGTCCCACGCACGACTACTTCCACGCCCCGCGGGTCCTGCCGTACCTCGGCGCGCTCACGTGCGCCTACCTCGTGGGGCCGTGGGCGCAGGACCCCATCGAGTACCAGATCGCGGTGGTCCTGCTGCTGATCGGCCTGGGCCTGTGGATCGTCAACTTCGTCTACGACCGGCTGTTCCTCGGCCGCAAGGTGCGCTTCGAGCATCCCGAGGACCTCGCCCGGATGGAGGACGAGCCCGGGGGCGGGGACCCGCACCGCACCCAGTGACCCGGTCCGCCCGTTCGGGGCGGCCCTGACCGAGGAGAGACCGTGACCGTCGTCGTCGGATACATGCCCACCGCCCCCGGACACGCCGCGCTGGACGCCGCGATCCGTGAGGCCGAGCGCCGTGGCACCGACCTGGTGGTGGTCCAGCCGCGGCCGAAGCGCCACCAGCCGCCGGAGGTGGGGGCCGACATCGACGTCGAGCGGGAGAAGCTCTCCCGCTCCGGGCTGCGCTACGAGCTGCGGGAGCCCGACCACGACAGCGACCCCGCGGACGTCATCCTCGACACCGCCCGGGAGCGGGAGGCCGAGCTCATCGTGCTCGGCATCCGCCGCCGCTCTCCCGTGGGCAAGATCATCATGGCCAGCACCGCCCAGCGCGTCCTGCTCGAGAGCCCCTGCCCGGTGCTGAGCGTGAAGGCCGTCTACGACTGAGCACCACGTGTTGTTTCTGTTTTCGAAATATTAGGCTGGTGCCGGACCCGGGATCGGCGGCCGCCGAGCCGGGCCCGTCCCGACGCCGCCGGGACCGCTCCAGCCGCTTTCGAAAGGCCCGCCATGCCCTCCTCGGCCCCCACCAGGTCCCGCCCCGCCCCCTGGGCCGACGACACCCGGCCGCCGCGTCGTTCCCGCTGGACCACGCTGCTGCGCGTGCTCCTGCCGGCGCTGCTCATCGTGGGGTGGCTGGCCGTGGCCGGCGTCGGCGGGCCGTACTTCGGCAAGATCTCCGAGGTCTCCACGAACGACCAGTCCAGCTTCCTGCCGGAGTCCACCGAGTCCACCCGCGTCACGAACCTGCAGGGCGAGTTCCGGGACTCGGACGCGATCCCCGCGATCGTGCTCCTCGTGCGGGAGGGCGGCCTGGAGCCGGCGGACCGCGCGTGGGCGGAGCAGACCGTGGCCTCCGTGCAGGACAGCGAACCGGTCGAGGGCCGCCTGTCCCCGCCCATCCCCTCCGAGGACGGCGAGGCCCTCCAGGTCGTGGTGCCGCTGCCGGACGGTGAGGTGGTCGAGGACGTCGAGACGCTCTCGGATCGGTTCGCGGAAGACCGCCCGGAGGGACTGCAGGCCTACGTCACCGGCCCCGCCGGGTTCACCGCGGACCTGGTAGCCGGCTTCGAGGGCATCGACGGCCTGCTGCTGGGCGTGGCGCTGGCCGTGGTCTTCGTGATCCTGCTGGTGGTCTACCGCTCCCCGGTCCTGCCCGTCCTCGTCCTCCTGACCTCGGTCTTCGCCCTGAGCGCCGCGATCCTGGTCGTCTACTGGCTGGCCGCCAACGACCTCGTGACCATCAGCGGCCAGGTCCAGGGCATCCTGTTCATCCTCGTGGTGGGCGCGGCCACCGACTACTCCCTGCTGTACACGGCCCGGTACCGCGATGCCCTGCTGCACCACCGCGGCCGGGCCGAGGCGACCCGGGCGGCGCTCAAGGGGTCCGTCGAGCCGATCGTCGCCTCCGGCGCCACGGTCATCGCCGGTCTGCTGTGCCTGCTGCTGTCCGACCTCGCCTCCAACCAGGCGCTCGGCCCGGTGGCCTCGGTGGGCATCGTGATGTCGATCCTGGCCGCCCTGAGCTTCCTGCCCGCGGTGCTCTACGCCACCGGCCGCGGCGCCTTCTGGCCGTTCCGGCCCCGCTTCGACGCCTCCGGGGCCGAGCGCGTGCGCGTAGTCGGCCACGGGGCCGGCCACCGTCCGACCGTGGAGGGCCGGGGCGTGTGGGCGTCCGTGGCCCGCTTCGTGGCCCGCGCCCCGCGGGCGATCTGGGTCGTGACCACGGCGGTGCTGCTGGTGCTGGCAGGGTTCAGCACCCAGTTCCAGGCCACGGGCGTGGAGCAGAGCGAGCTCGTGCTCGGGGAGTCGCAGGCCCGGGACGGCCAGGAGGCCCTCGCGGAGCACTTCCCCGGCGGCTCCGGCAGCCCGGCGGTCGTGCTGGTGCCCACCGGGTCCCTGGACGCGGCGGTCGCGGCGGTCGAGGACACCGAGGGCGTCGCCGACGTGGCCGCCGTCGCCAACGACTCGCCCTCCGGCACCCTGCCCCTGGGGGAGAACGCGGCCCCGCCGGTCGGTCCGTTCGCCGGCGTGGAGCCGACCGAGGCCGAGGGCCTCTACCAGCTCCAGGCGACCCTGGCCGACGCCGCGGACTCCCCCGCCGCCGAGCAGACCGTCCGTGAGCTGCGGGAGAACCTCTCCGCGGTGGACGAGGAGATCCTGGTGGGCGGGACCACTGCGACGAACCTCGACACCAACGAGACCTCGATCGCCGACCGCACGCTGATCATCCCGGTGATCCTCGTGGTGATCACCCTGATCCTCATGCTCCTGCTGCGCTCGGTACTGGCCCCCGTGCTGCTGATCCTCACGACCGTGATCTCGTTCTTCTCCGCCCTGGGCGTCTCCGCCCTGGTGTTCGAGCACGTCCTGGGGCTGCCCGGCGCCGACCCCTCGGTGCCGCTGTTCGGCTTCGTGTTCCTCGTGGCCCTGGGCATCGACTACAACATCTTCCTGATGTCCCGGGTGCGGGAGGAGTCCCTGGTGCACGGCACGCGGGCCGGCATCCTGCGGGGACTGACCCTCACGGGCGGGGTGATCACCTCCGCGGGGATCGTGCTCGCGGCGACGTTCGCGGCCCTGGCCGTCATCCCGATCATGTTCCTGGTGCAGCTGGCGTTCATCGTGGCGTTCGGGGTGCTGCTGGACGCACTGATCGTCCGCTCGCTGCTGGTGCCCGCCCTGACCTACGACATCGGGCGGGCCATCTGGTGGCCCGCCCACCGGCGGATCGAGCCCTGACCCGGCAGGACCCCGGGGTGCCCGTTCAGGCGGCGTGGTGGCCGGAGCGGCGGGCGACGACGGGGATCCGGTTCGTCACCGGACGCGCCTCCTCCTCGGCCACCGGCTCCGCCGCCGGTGCCTGCTCGGCGGCGTCCCACCCCGCGCCCTCCTGCTGCCAGCCGAACCCGTAGGCCAGCGCGGGCACGAGCAGGTTGGCCAGTCCGCAGCCCACGGCGAGCCCGGCCCACGCGACGGGGAACGAGGCGAGGACGTCGAGCGGGTAGTGCACGCCCAGGTAGAGCCGGGAGACCCCGACGAGCGCGGCGACCCCCACGCCCGCGGCTAGGACCGCCGGCCCCCGCCCGGACCGGCGCACCGCGAGGCAGAAGGCCGCCGCGATCGCCAGGGCGGCGCCGGTGTGCCCGGAGGGGAACGACGTGATGCCGTCCACCAGGACGAGCGGCTCGGCGAGCGTCGCGGCATCCGGGCGGGCCCGCCCGACCGCCACCTTGGTCAGGGCGACCGCGCCCCAGCCGCAGAGCGCGGTGACGGCGAAGCCGGCCGCGTCCCAGGGGCGCCGCCGGCTCCGGGCGAGCCAGGCGGTGAGGGCGATGACGATGGCGAACGCCCCGGGGGTGGAGAAGGCGTGGTGCAGGACGAGCGCCGTCAGGTCGAGCGCGCCGGAGCGCGCGACGTCGAGCTGCTGCAGGACCTCGGTCTCACGAGCCGCGATCCCCGGCGAGTACACCAGGAGCCGCCCCACCGTCGCCGTGGCGAGCACGACGATGAAGGGGACGACCACCCACTGGTGCAGCTGGGGCAGGGACCAGGTGGAGCGGGCCGGCCGGGGGGAAGAGTGCTGTGCCGGTAATGCCATGGTGCCCACCATGACATACACCACGTGCGTGCAACGGCCGAGCAGGCCTCTGACAAGGGTCTTCGCGAAAATTTCTCCGCCCGGACACAGAGAATGACAAATCATGAAGCTGTTCGGGGGACAGCACGGCACCCGACCGCTCGCATGACGCCACGTGTCGTGGCTCCGGTCACCTGCGGACCCCGCAACCCCCAGAGGCTGATGATCTCAGCGCTGTTCCGTTTCACGTGGAACAACTGCGGGATTGGCACGAAGATCAAGCGGGAGAAGTTGTGCCTCTGCCCACCCTTCGACGCGGGGTGGGCCACCGCCGACGACCCCGAGACGGTCGGCTCGTCCCCCATCCAGGGGACAATGACGTGCCGCGAGAGCCGCACTAGACTGATCGGCCAACGAGGCCCCGCACCACCCGACCGACGATGGAGCACCCGTGTTCAAGAAGGACCCGTCCCGCCGCGCCCGACCGGCCGCCTCCCACACCGAGGCCGCTCAGCACGTGGCGGAGGGAGGGGTCGCGATCTACTGGCGGCCCGGCTGTCCGTTCTGCGGCATGCTCGAACGCGGCCTCGCCGAGGACGCCGACCGCGCCACGTGGACGAACATCTGGGAGGACCGCGACGCCCAGGCGTTCGTCGAGTCCCTCAACGACGGCAACGCCACCGTGCCCACGGTGGTCACCCGGGACGAGCACTTCGTGGCGGCATCCCGCGAGCAGGTGGCCCGCACGAGGGCACTGATCGCGAACTCCGCCGCCGCGCGCTGAGCGCCGGCGCCCGGTGCGCCGCTGCCCCCCGGCCGGACCGCGGGGTGCGAGCGGGGCGGCCCCAGGACGACGGCTGACCCCTGTCTTCAACCTATGAATGATGGGTAGAATCACAATTCAGCACATGTTCACCGGCGAAAGAGGACGGCGATGTCCGAGTCCGCCGAGCCCCGCGCCAAGCCCGGCTCGCAGACGTCCCTGCGCAACGCCAACCAGCGCCGCGTGCTCGACACCGTGCGCCGCAACGGCCGCCTGACGCAGGCCCAGATCTCCCGGCGCACCGCGCTGGCGCCGTCGACCGTGTCCAACATCGTGCACGAGCTCATCGGCGCCGGGCTGCTCGTCATGGAGGCCGACAACGCGGGCCGCCGCGGCCAGCTGATCAGCTTCAGCGGGTCGGCCGGCCACGTGGTGGGCATCGACGTGGGGCACCGGCACCTCACGGTCGCGGTCGCCGACCTCAACCAGCGGATCCTCGCCCAGCGGCGCCACGACCTGCCCGCCGGGCACCGCTTCGCCGACGACCTCGAGCTCGCGGGGCGGGCCCTCGATGACCTGCTGGAAGGCCTCGGCACCGCCCGCCCGGAGCTGCTCGCCGCGGGCCTCACCCTGCCGGCGCCCGTCGACCTGGACGGCCGGCTCATCAGTGCGAGCGCGATCCTGCCCGCCTGGAGCGGGATCGACGTGCGCGAGGAGGCCGGCCGGCGGCTCGGCCTGCCCGTCGTGGTCGAGAACGACGCCAACGCGGGTGCTCTGGGCGAGCACGTGTGGGGCGCCGGGCGCGGAGCGCGCAACATGGCCTACATCAAGATCGGCCACG
This sequence comes from Kocuria sediminis, assembly GCF_009735315.1. Taxonomy (NCBI): domain Bacteria; kingdom Bacillati; phylum Actinomycetota; class Actinomycetes; order Micrococcales; family Micrococcaceae; genus Kocuria; species Kocuria sediminis. Next base: position 79,056 of record NZ_WOGU01000005.1, on the reverse strand, counting down.
GGGTGGGCTCGGGCCTCATCCTCAACGGCGCCCTCTTCCGCGGCGCCACGGGATCGGCGGGCGAGATCGGCCACTCGACCGTCGACGAGCGGGGCCGGGTGTGCCGGTGCGGCAACCGCGGCTGCCTCGAGACCTACGTCTCCTCGGAGGAGACCACCCGGCTGCTGGCCGACACGCACGGCCCGGACCTCACGATCCGCGACCTCGTGGCCGCCGCGGCCGCCGGGGACGTCGGCTGCGCCCGGGTGATCGGGGACACGGGACGGATGCTGGGCACCAGCGTGGCCAACCTGTGCAACATCATCAACCCCGAGCTCGTGGTCATCGGCGGGGAGATCTCCCGCGCCGGGGACCTGCTGCTCGACCCGCTGCGCGAGATCGTCTCCCGCTACGGGGTCCGCGGCAGCGTGCAGGACCTTCGGATCGAGGCCGCCCGGCTCGGCATCCAGGCCCACGTGGCGGGCGCCGTCATCCTGGCCCTGCAGCACGCGGAGCTGCCGGCCGGGGCCGGGCCGACCCGCTGAGCGGGAGAGCGCGTCCATCGTGTTCAACTAATGGACATCCGGTGCGCCGAGTTCTACTGTGGACCGGACCACACGATCCCCTCGACGTCGGCCGGTGCGTCCGTCCCGGGGTGCGGAGGCCGGCGCCCCGGCCCCTCGCCGAAATCCTCACCAGCAAGGGAGCTGTCCGATGAGTCAAGACGCCACGACCCCGCCGGTCGCGGAGCACCCCAACACCTCGGCCGTCATCAAGATCAGCATCATCGCCGCCTTCGGCGGATTCCTCTTCGGCTACGACTCCGCCGTCATCAACGGAGCCGTCGCGTCCATCCGGACCGAGTTCAACATCGGTGCCGCCGTGCTCGGCACCACCGTGGCCTCGGCCCTCCTCGGCGCAGCGGTGGGCGCCTTCTTCGGCGGCCGGATCGCCGACCGGCTGGGCCGCGTGCCCGTCATGAAGATCGCCGCCGTGATGTTCCTGCTCAGCGCGCTCGGCTGCGGCCTGGCGTACCACCTGGGCTGGTTCATCCTCTGGCGGGTGGTGGGCGGCGTGGCCGTCGGCGTCGCCTCCGTCATCGCCCCGGCCTACATCGCGGAGGTCGCCCCCGCCGCCGTGCGCGGTCGCCTCGGCTCGCTCCAGCAGCTGGGCATCGTGCTCGGCATCTTCGTCTCGCTGACGGTCGACGCCCTGCTGGCCGCCTGGGCCGGCGGCGCGGACGAGACCCTCTGGCTGGGCCTGGAGGCCTGGCGCTGGATGTTCCTGGCGATGGCCGTTCCCGCGGTGACCTACGGCATCGGTGCCTTCGCCATTCCGGAGTCCCCGCGGTACCTGGTCCTCGCCGGGCGGGCCGACGACGCCCGGCACGTGCTCACCGGTCTGCAGGGCATCGTCTCGGCGAACGACCGCGTCCAGGCGATCCAGCAGTCCGTCCGCTCCGAGCACCGGCCCCGCATGTCCGACCTGCGCGGTCGCATGGCCGGGCTGAAGCCGATCGTGTGGGTGGGCATCGGCCTGGCCGCGCTGCAGCAGTTCGTGGGCATCAACGTGATCTTCTACTACTCCAACGTGCTGTGGCAGTCGGTGGGGTTCACCGAGGCCGACTCGTTCACGATCACCGTGATCACCTCGGTCACCAACGTCGTCGTGACCGTCGTGGCGATCGCCCTGGTCGACAAGGTCGGACGCCGGCCGCTGCTGCTCGTGGGGTCCACGGGCATGACCCTGTCCCTGGCGACCCTGGCCGTCCTGTTCGCCACGGCCGACGTCGTCGACGGCGCCCCGGTGCTCGGCCCCGTCGCCGGGCCGGTCGCCCTGGTGGCGGCCAACCTCTTCGTGGTGTTCTTCGGCGTCTCCTGGGGCCCGATGATGTGGGTGCTGCTCGGCGAGATGTTCCCCAACGCCATCCGCGGCGCGGCCCTGGCCGTCGCCGGCTTCGTGCAGTGGGTCGCGAACTTCCTGGTCACCGTGACCTTCCCGCCGCTGGCCGAGGCCTCCCTCGGGCTCGCCTACGGGCTGTACGCGCTCTTCGCGCTGATCTCCCTGGTGTTCACGATCAAGATGGTGCGGGAGACCACCGGCATCGAGCTGGAGGACATGCAGGACTGAGCCGGCGCCCCGGCTCCGGCGACGACGGCGGTCCGCCTTCCCTTCCGGGGGAGGCGGACCGCCGTCGTTTCCCGCTGCGGAGGCGTCCTCCGCGGTGCTCCCCGTGTTCACCACCGCACGGCGCCGGACGCGGGCTGTGCACTCTTCGTTACCCCTCGGTGACTGCCAGGACACGCATCGCCGCCGACTTCGGGTATTTTCGGGACAGCTGTGTGCGGCCCGGGCCCCCGAACCGGTCCCGACCCACCCAGTCCCACCGCTCCATTTTCAACGGCGAAAAGGAACCACGTTGACCCAGACCACTGCGGATCCCGCATCCCCTGCTGAGACCACTGCCCGGAAGTCGGCGGGCCACGTGATCGTGGACACGCTCGTGGCGCACGGGGTGGAACGCGCCTACGTGGTGCCGGGCGAGTCCTATCTCGACGTGCTCGACGGTCTGCACGGCTCCCCGATCGCCACGGTGGTGTGCCGGCACGAGGGCGGGGCGGCGTACATGGCCGAGGCCGACGGGAAGATGAACCCGGTGCCCGGGGTGGCGATGGTGACCCGCGGGCCCGGGGCGGCCAACGCCCACGTGGGGCTGCACACCTCCTGGCAGGACTCCACCCCGATGGTGCTGTTCGTGGGGCTGATCCCCTTCGAGCACCGGGACAAGGAGGCCTTCCAGGAGTTCGACCCGCACGCCTGGTTCGACTCCGGGGCCAAGCGGGTGATGGTCCTCGACCACGCCGAGCGGGCCTCCGAGATCGTGGCCGAGGCGTTCTTCGCCGCCAACTCCGGCCGGCCCGGCCCGGTGGTGGTGGGGCTGCCCGAGGACATCATCCGCACCCAGATCGACCCCGCCCTGCACCCGCCGATCCCGGTGGCCACCGGCGGGATGACGGTCCACGACTGGAAGGCCCTGCGCGATGCGCTCTCGGCGGCGGAGAAGCCGCTGTTCGTCACCGGCGGCAACGACTGGACGACCGCCGGGGCCGAGGGCCTGACCCGGTGGCTGGAGGAGCACCACCTGCCGGCCGCCGCGGAGTGGCGCACCGAGGGCACCGTTCCGTTCGACTCCGACTCCTACGTGGGCCCGATCGGCTACGGCCGCCCGCAGGCCACCTTCGAGATGCTGGAGGAGACCGACCTGCTGGTGTTCGTGGGCACGGTGCCCGGGGACGTGATCACCAACGGGTTCCTGGTCCGCCAGGACTGGGAGAAGAAGAACTTCCTGGTCACCATTGACCCCTCCCTGCGCGGGCGCTCCGGTCCGGTGTCCTACCAGATCGTGGCCAAGCCCGATGTGTTCGTGCGCGACCTGGTGCGCATCGACCTGCCCGTCAAGGAGGTCTGGAAGGAGTGGACCGCCCGCCTGCGGGCCAAGCAGGTCGAGTTCTCCACCCCCGCCCCGATGGTCACCGCCGAGACCCCGGCCGACGCCCCGGCGCGGATGGACACCATGTTGGCCCACCTGGTGGCCGGGCTGCCGGACGATGCGATGGTGACCTTCGGGGCCGGGGAGCACACCAACTTCGCCCACCGCTACTTCCCCACCCGCGGCTACGCGACGATGATCTCCGCGCGCAACGGCTCGATGGGCTACTCGGTGCCCTCGGCGGTGGCCGCCTCGCTGCGCTACCCGGGCCGGCGGGTGGTGACCATCGCCGGGGACGGGGAGTTCCTGATGAACGGCCAGGAACTGGCCACCGCCGCCCAGTACGGGGCCACCCCACTGGTGATCGTGATGGACAACCAGGAGTACGGCACCATCCGCACCCACCAGGAACGCGACTACCCGCACCGGGTCTCGGGCACCCAGCTGGTCAACCCCGACTTCGCGCTCATGGCCGCCGCCTTCGGCGGCTACGGGGTGCGCGTGGAGCACCAGGCGGACATCCCCGGCGCCCTCGAGGCCGCCCTGCACGCCATCGACGAAGAAGGCCGCTTCGCCCTGATCCACCTCATCGTCGAACAGCGCGTCAAGGCCTACTGACCCGGCTCCGGCCGGCGCACCTGACCGGCGCGCGCCGGCGACCGATCCCTGTCACGGGAGACGGCCGCCGGCGCGCCACTGGTGGCGTTCCCGGAGCGTCGGCGCCCCGGGGTGCCGACGCTCCCGGGGCGCCGGCGTGTTCGGGCGGATCCGGCTCCCGGCGGAGGCCGCAGAGCGCGCGGGCGCACGCAGACACCGCCGGCGGATGCCGCGGACCGGGCGGGCTCGGCCCGTCGGCGGAGGCCGCAGCGCCCGGGGGGCCTCAGCCCGCCAAGGGGTGCGCCAGCTCGTCCTCGCGCATCCGGCCGGCCCACAGCGCCACGAACCCCAGCACGGGGGTCAGCACGGCCACGGTCCAGAAGATCACCGGCAGCGGCACGACCTGGGCGACGGGCCCCGCGATCGCCATCGACACCGGCATGAGGGCGATGGAGACGAAGAAGTCGAGGCTGGAGACCCGTCCGAGCATGTGCCGCGGGACCCGGCGCTGCAGTAGCGTGCCCCACAGCACCATGCCCGCGCCGTCACCGGCGCCGACGCACGCGAGACACACCGCCATGACCCAGAACGACTCCGTGGTCGCCACCAGACCGAACGGCAGCGTCCCGAGCCCCCAGAGCCCGATCATCCAGCTGAGATAGCGCCGCGGCAGGGGCAGTGAGGCCACCACCAGCGAGGCCAGCGCACTGGCCCCGCCGTAGCACGCCAGCAGGTAGCCGAAGGTGGCGGCGTCCCCGCCCAGCCGGTCCCGCACGAGGAAAGGGACGAGCACCTCCAGGGGCCCCAGCAGCAGGAAGACCGCGCACACCGCCCACAGCAGGGTCCACAGCAGCCACGGCGTGTGCACGGTGTAGCGCACGCCCTCCATGAGATCGCGCCGCACGGACGCGAACACGCCCCCGGACGTCTCCGACGTCCCCGCGACGGACTCCGCGCCCGGCACCGAGCCGGCGACCGGCTCCGCAGCCGACTCCACGGCCGACTCCGCAGCCGACCTCACCTCCGGCTCCACCGTCGGCTCCACCGTCGATGCCGCGGCCGGGTCCCCGAGCTGCGCCCGGGCCGTCGGGCCCGTCACGGGCAGCGACTCCCGCTCGGGCACGTGCAGGCGCAGCAGCAGCACGAGCGCCGCGAGGTGGCAGGCGGCGATCAGGGCGACCGCCCCGCCGGGAGCCAGGAGCCCGATGAGCACGCCGGCCACGGCGGGGCCGGCCGCCTGCTGCAGCAGCGGGCGCGCCGTGCCCTCCACCCCGTTGGCGGCGAGCAGCTGCCGCGCGGGCAGGACCCGGGGCAGCGCGGCCGAGTACGCCGGGTAGAAGAAACCCACGCCGGCGCCGAACACGAACGCCGCGGCGCCGAGGTGCCACAGTCGCAGCCCACCGGTCAGGGCGAGCACCGCGACCGTCCCCGCCGTGAGGGCATTCGCGGTCTCGACCAGGCGCAGCAGGGCCGCCAGCGGGAAGCGGTCCGCCGCGATGCCGCCCACGAGCACGACCACCAGCATGCCCAGGGCACCCACGGCCGTCACGGCCGAGAGGTCCACGGCCGTCCCGTCCAGCTCCAGGACCTGGTTCACCAGGGCCACCGCCCACATCCCCGCGCCGAAGACGCTGACGAACATCGCGAAGGCGAGCACACGGTACTCGCCGAGCCGGAAGGGCTCCAGCGCGCGGGGCAGGGGCATGGTGCCAGTCTACGGAGCGGTCCACGGGACGCCGCGGTGGTGGCCACCGCCCGGTCCGTAGCAGACTGGGGCGGTGCAGACCTTCCTCCCCTACCCGGACTTCGCCCGCTCCGCCCGTGCCCTGGACCGCAAGCGGCTCGGCAAGCAGCGGGTGGAGGCCCTCCAGGTGCTGCGCGCGGCCACGGTTCCCGGCTACGGCTGGTACCGGCACCCGGCCACGGCGATGTGGACCGGGCACGTGCCCGCACTGGTGGCCTACGGGCGGGCGATGGTCGACGAGTGGACCGCCCGCGGCGGGGCCGACAGCACCGCGTGGCAGATCCGGGAGTTCGCCCCGGAGGCCTGGGACCGGTATCCCGACGACGGAGTGGCGCAGCCGCCCCCGTGGCTGGGCGACGACGCGTTCCACCGCTCCCACCGGTCCAAGCTGCTGAGCAAGGACGAGGAGCTCTACCGGGACGTGTTCCCGGACGACACCGCCGGCCTGGACTACGTGTGGCCGGAACCCGCGCAGGCCCGCACTCCTCCCGCCGAGCCGCCGCACGGCCGGCGCGCCTGGGTCCTGGCGCCGGGGACGCACGAGGCCGCCGGCGGCGCCGTCCTCGTCCCGTTCCGCGTGCCGGAGGGGGTGCGGGAGAACCACTGGATGGCGGCGGTGGCACGCGTCGAGCAGGAGCTGCAGGAGGGTGAGCCCGTGCTCCTGCTGCACGGGCCGCCCGGCCCCGAGCAGCTCGTGGAGCGGACCGTGCTGCGCGAGAACGTGCACCACGCCGTCGCGGGGTTCTCCCTCGAGCTCGAGCCCGGGGAACGGGTCCTGCGCCGGGAGCTGCCGGCCCCCGCACGGCTGCAGTCCCCGCGCCCAGTCTTCGCCGTCCCCGCCGAGGCCGTGGGCGCCGGCGCGTGAGCCCGGCCGTCGTGCTCGGCCCGGCCCTGCTGGGCCTGGGCTCGGGCCTGGCCCTCATCGTGGCCATCGGGGCGCAGAACGCCTTCGTCCTCCGGCAGGGCCTGCGCCGCGAGTTCGTCGGCACCGTGGTGGCGCTGTGCGCGGTCTCCGACCTGATCCTGATCGCCGCCTCCGTGGCCGGCACCTCCCTCCTGGAGCAGGTGGCGCCCTGGCTGATGAGCGCCCTGCGCTGGGCCGGGGCGGCGTTCCTGCTGGGCTACGGGCTGCTGGCCGCCCGGCGGGCGCTGCGACCCGCGGGCGGCCTGGTGGCGGCAGGTGCGGCGCCGCCCGGCCGCGGCCGGGTGGCGCTCACCGCGCTGGCCCTGACCTGGCTCAACCCCCACGTCTACGTGGACACCGTCCTGGTCATGGGATCGCTGGCCAATGCCCAGGGCGAGCAGCTGCGCTGGTGGTTCGCCGCCGGGGCGATGACCGCCAGCGTGCTGTGGTTCGGGGGTCTGGGGTGGTGCGCCACCCGTCTGCGGCGGTTCTTCGCGGCGCCCGCCTCCTGGCGGGTGCTCGACGGCGCGCTCGCGCTGCTCATGCTCGTGCTCGCCCTGGAGCTCGCGCTGGGCGCCTGACGGGCACCCGGCGGGCGCGCCCCCATTCATCTCCTGTCATGCGGGAGCACCGAGGCAAAGGGTCGGTAGCATGTCACTCACCCGGTGCCCGTCGTGCCGGACGGCAGGAGGCGCACATGCGAGGGTCCCACGTTCCCGCCACGGGGACGATCACCGTCACGGACTGGCCGGATCCGCAGGCCACGGAGCCGGGTCAGCTGGTGGTGCGGATGCTGCACGCCTCGATCTGCGGCTCGGACCTGCACGTGGTCTTCCACGGCCTGCTGCACGCCGAGGGCCCCCGCCGACCCGGCTATCCCGGTCACGAAGGGGTCGGGGTGGTGGTGCAGTCCCGGTCGAAGCACGTCCCGGAGGGCGCGCTCGTGCTCACCGTTCCGCAGGGGGAGACGGGCGGGTGCTTCGCCGAGCTGCAGCTGCTGGACGACCGGCACGTCGTCGAGCTTCCCGCCGGCACCGACCCCACCGACTCCCGGCAGCTGCGTCGGCTCATGATGGCCCAGCAGTACGGCACCTGCCTCTACGCCATGCGCCAGTTCTGGCCCGTGGAGACGCCCGCCCGGCGTGCGCACACCTGCGTGGTGATGGGCGCCGGCTCCGCGGGGCTGTTCTTCGTGGAGGAGGCCCGGCGGCTGGGCTTCGAGCGCGTCGTCGCCTCCGACCTCGACCCCGGCCGGCTCGAGGTCGCCCGGGGACTCGGCGCCACCCCCGTGCACGTGCCGGAGCAGGACCTGGGCGAGGTCGTGGCCCAGGTGAGCGGCGGGCGCGGCGCCGACCTCGTGATCGAGGCCGTGGGGCACGACGTGCTGCGCGACCAGGCCGTCGACCTCGCGGCCCACCGGGGCGTGGTGGGCTTCTTCGGCCTGCCGGAGCGGCACGGGCCCACGGACATCCCGCTGTGGACGGCGTTCCGCAAGAACCTGCGGCTGCAGTGCTCCGTGGCGGCGCAGGCCGAGCCGGGGCTGACGTCCTTCCGCGAGGCGCTGCGCCGGATCTCGGAGGGCGAGATCGACGTGGAGCACTGCCTGGGCCCCGAGCTCCCCCTCGAGCGGCTGCCCGAGGCCATGCGGCGGGCCGAGGAGCACCGCCCCGGCGACATCAAGCTCACCGTGACGCCGTGACCGAGCGCCTCCGTCCCCTCGCCGGCTCCGCGGCGGACGACCGCCCCTCCACCGGCACCCCCGCCCTGCCCGCCGTGACCGCCACGACCCAGAGCTCGCTCGCCGTCCAGGTGATGGCGGCGGTGCGGCGGGCCGTCATGGCCGGGCAGATGGAGCCCGGGCGGCTGTACTCCGTGCAGCAGCTGGCCTCCGTCATGAACGTCTCCCGCAGCCCCGTGCGGGAGGGCCTCCTCCGGCTGGGCGAGGCCGGGCTGATCCGGTTCCACCGCAACCGCGGCTTCGAGATCGTCGAGGTCAGCCCCACCGACGTCGCGCAGATCCTCGCCGTGCGCACCGCCCTGGAGGTCCCCGCCGCCCGGCGGGCGGCGGGCCTCGCGCAGCCGCCGGACCTCGAGGGGGTCCGGGCGCAGTGGGAGACGATGCACGCGGCCGCGCGGGCGCAGGACCTCGAAGCGACCGCCGGGGCCGACGAGGGGCTGCACCTGGTCCTGCTCCAGCTCGCCGGGAACCAGCAGGCGGCGCGGCTCGTGGAGCGGCTGCGCGCCACCACGTCCTTCCTGGGCGTCGTGACGGCCACGACGCTCCGCCCGGTCGGCGAGCTCGCCGGGGAGCACGACGCCCTGGTGCAGGCGGTGCTCGCCCGGGACGGGGACGCCGCGGGAGAGGCGATGCGCGAGCACCTCGCCTCGACGGCAGAGCGGCAGATCGGCCAGGCGCTGCGCGCCCGGGGCACCCCCGAGCAGGACGTCCCGGACCTGGTGCACCGGATCTGGGGCGAGGCCTCCTCGGGGTACTGAGCGCGGCTCAGATCCCGGCGCCGCCGGGCCCGAGCGGGAGCCGGAGCTCGAAGCGGCAGTGGCCCTTCCCGTCGTCGCCCGCGGTGATCGTGCCCCCGTGGGCCGACGCGATCTCCCGGCTGATCGCCAGTCCCAGACCGGAGCCGCCAGTGTCCCGGGTCCGGGAGTCGTCCAGGCGCACGAACCGCTCGAAGACCCGCTCCCGGTCCTGCGGGGCGATGCCCGTGCCGTCGTTGTCCACGGTCACGACCGCCTCCTGTCCCTCCGTCCGCAGGGACACGGCGATCCACGACTCGGCGTGCCGCTCCGCGTTGGAGAGCAGGTTGCGCAGCACCTGCTGCAGCCGGCTCCCGTCCCCGCGGATCCGCACCGGCTCCACGTGCACACGGACCTCGTGCCGCGACGCGGGCCGCATCCGGGCGACCTCCTCCCGCACCACCTCGTCGAGGTCGGTGTCCGCGACGCGCAGCCGCAGCCCGGCGTCGTCGACCTTCGCCAGGGTCAGGAGATCCTCCACGAGCCGGCCCATCCGGCGGGACTGGGACCGGAGCACGGGAGCGACCTCGGGCCACATCGTGGCGGACGGGTCCGAGGCGGCCACCTCGATGGTGGTCGTCAGGGTCGCCAGCGGGCTGCGCAGCTCGTGGGAGGCGTCCGCCACGAACCGGCGCTGGGCCCGGTCGGAGGCCTCCAGCCGGTCGAGCATCCCGTTCATCGTCCCGGCGAGCGCGGCGACCTCGTCCCCGGTGGGCGGCACGTCCACCCGCTCCCCGAGGTTGGCGGTGCCGATCCGGCGCACCTGCCCGGTGATCCGCCGCACCGGGGCGAGGGAGCGGCCGACCAGGAACCACATGAGGGCGGACCCGAGCAGGGCCAGCACCGGCCCGCCGACGACCAGGAACAGGCTCACGGTCCGGATCGTGGTCTGCTGCAGCGCCATGGGCACGGCCACGGTGAGCGTGAAGGGCACGTCGTTGATGTACATGCCGTGCGAGACATAGACGAAGTCGTCGGCTCGCGGACCCGGTCCGGCGGTGTCCCCCGCGGAGTCGAAGGACTGCCCCGGCTCGAGCGTGGGCGGGGACAGGCCGGCGTCCAGTGTGGAGGCGGGCGAGGCGGCGACCAGCCGCCCGTCGGCGTCCTGCAGCTGCACGAGCACGCCCGGCCGCGCCATCCGCTGCATCAGCTCCCCGAGGCCGGAGGTCGTGTAGACGGCCGTCTCCCGGGCGGTGCCGCCGGCCGTCCGCGGCTGCCAGGGAACGCCGAGGTCCTGCAGGATCTCGGCCTGCCGGGCCACGGCCTGGTCGTGGGCGGCCCCCACGGCGGTGCGGTGCAGGAGCTCGAGCAGCACGGCCCCGGCCACGGCGACCACGAGCAGGATGAGCAGGCCCGCGGCGGCCGTGCTGCGCCGGCGCACGCCCCACCGCTCGAACGGCGACCTCCGGCGGGCGGTCACGCGCCCGGTGCCCCCGGCTCGTCGGGCACCAGGCGGTAGCCCATGCCGCGGACCGTCTGGAGGGTGGACAGGCCGAAGGGGGCGTCGATCTTCTTCCGGAGGTAGCCCACGTAGACCTCCACGATGTTCTCCGAGCCCTCGAAGCCGGCGTCCCAGGCGTTGTCCATGATCTGGAGCTTGGAGACCACCTTCTCCTTGTTCTGCAGGAGGTACTGCAGGATGACGTACTCCTTCGCGGTCAGCTCCAGGCGCTGCCCGCGGCGGGTCACGGTGCGGCGGACGGGATCCAGCTCCAGGGAGCCGGCGGAGAGCACCACCGGCCGCTCGGGGGCGCCCCGGCGGATGAGCGCCCGCAGCCGGGCGACGAGGACGAGGAAGCTGAAGGGCTTGGTCAGGTAGTCGTCGGCGCCCAGGTCGAACGCGTCGGTCTGGTCGTACTCGCCGTCCTTGGCGGTGAGCATCAGGACGGGGACCCAGTTCTCGGCGGCGCGCATCTCCTCGAGGACGGCGTAGCCGTTCTTGCCGGGCAGCATGAGGTCCAGGACCACGACGTCGTAGGGGTTCTCCCGGGCCAGCCACGCCCCGGTGATGCCGTCGTGGGCCACGTCGACCACGAAGCCCTCGTTCGTCAGGCCGCGGCGCACCGACTCCGCGAGGTCCACCTCGTCCTCCACCAGCAGCACGCGCACGCGTCCTCCCTCCTCACCGGCCGTCACGGGACCGTGCGGCCCGCCTCCAGTGTCCCGCACCGCCCTGAGGATCCGTTGAGGACGGCGCGCCCGCTCCGCCGGCGCCTTCTCCCCAACCGGTGCACAACGTTGTCCACAGGTGTGGAGAACCGTGTGCACAGCCGTCTCTCCACAGCGTTATTAACAGCTGTGGACGCCGCCGTGGCGCCGTCCACAGCAGGGGTCACAGGTGTGGAATTCCACGGCTGTAACTTGTCGACAGCTGGGGACAGAGCCTGTGGAGAACCCTGTGGCAGGACCCGTGCGGATCAGCGCCGGCGGCCCGCGCGCCGTCGTGCGGCCGCGGTGTAGCCGAAGGCCACGAGGGCCCCGGTGAGCAGTCCGCCGAGGTGGGCCTGCCAGGCGATGCCGGGGAAGAGGAAGCCGAAGACGATGTTGACGCCGATGAGCACGGCGATGGGGGTGATCGACTGCCCGAGGTGCCGCTGGAGGACGAAGAGGGCGCCGAAGAGCCCGAAGACGCCGCCCGAGGCGCCGACCACCAGGCTCAGCGGGTGGGAGAGCAGCAGGACGCCCACCGACCCGCCGAGGACGGAGAGCAGGAACAGCACCAGGAACCGGGTGCGGCCCAGCGCGGGCTCCAGCATCCGTCCGAACAGGTAGAGCATGTACATGTTCAGGAGCAGGTGGAACGGGCTGGACATCGAGTGCAGGAAGCCGCTCGTGAGCATCCGCCACGGCTCGGACGTGGTCATCACGGGAGCGTAGGCGAACATCTGGAGCAGGCTCACGCCCGCGGCCTGGACCAGCCACTGCAGGGCGTAGACCACGGCGTTGGCGCCGATGAGCCACCACGTGACGAGCATCGGCGAGCCCTGCGGCGCCCGGCCGCCCAGGCCGGTGCGCACGGCGGGGCGGCGGCGCGAGGCCTCCTGCACGCAGTCGACGCAGTGCACCCCCACCGCGGCCGTGCGCTGGCACTCCGGGCACACCGGGCGGCCGCACCGCTGGCAGGTGACGTAGCTGGGGCGGTCCGGGTGGCGCGGGCACACGGGGACCGCTCCCCCGGTGGACGCGCCGTACTGCGGTCGCTCGCCGCTCACTGGGACTCCTCGTGGCCCGGCCCGCGGGCCGGCATCGGTGAAAAGGATCGGTGGCAGAGGATTCGGTGGACGAGTACGGCGCAGGCCCGCCCGGATCGCTCCGGACGGGCCTGCGCCGTGGCCCCGGCGGCGCCGGGGCGGGGGTCCTGCTGGGGCCTAGAGCTGCTCGACGTCGATCGAGGTGATCACGCAGTCCTCGACCGGACGGTCCATGCCGCCGGTGCGGACGTTGTTCAGCTCGTCGACGACCTTCCGCGACGCGTCGTCGGCGACCTCGCCGAAGATGGTGTGCTTGCCCTGCAGCCAGGTGGTGGGGGCCGTGGTGATGAAGAACTGGGACCCGTTGGTGCCCCGTCCGTTGCGCTTGCCCGCGTTGGCCATGGCGAGGATGTAGGGCTCGTTGAAGTTGAGCTCGGGGTGGATCTCGTCGTCGAACTCGTAGCCCGGCCCGCCGATGCCCTGGCCCAGGGGGTCCCCGCCCTGGATCATGAAGTCGCGGATGATGCGGTGGAAGACCACGTCCTGGTACAGGGGACCGGTCTGCTTCTCGCCGGTGCGCGGGTCGCTCCACTCCTGGGTGCCGTCCGCGAGGCCGATGAAGTTCTTGACGGTCTTCGGGGCGTGGTTGCCGAACAGGTTCACGACGATGTCACCGTGGTTCGTGTGGATCGTCGCCTTGGCGGTGGGGATGGCAGAAGTCATGGGGTCATTCTTGCACGCGGGCAGAGGCCGCTCCGTGACGTCCCGTGGCGTTCAGCGCACAGTGAAAAGCCCCGGTATCGCGCGGGAGCGCCTCCATCCGGGTGGGATCTGCCCGTATGCTGACCATGGATTGTCACGACCCGAGGAGGGATGGATTCATGAGCTTCACGAAGTCCAAGAGCGAGAAGAAGGCCACCGCGGCGCAGAAGGCCGCGGAGAGCAAGGTGCTCGACGCCGGCAAGTGGGCGTCCAAGGAGATCGGCGAGCTGGCACCCCGCCTGCAGCACAGCGTCGAGGCGGGTGCCGCCGCCCTCGCCGGTGGTGTGGCGACCGCCGGGCCGAAGGTCCAGGAGAGCCTCGGCCGGGCGCACGACCTGTCCGGCTCCGCGAAGCTGAAGGCCGCCGCCGTCACCGCACCGGTCGCCGCGAAGGCGTCCAAGGCCGCGGCCCCCGTCGCCGCGAAGGCCGCCGACCGCGCCGCCGAGGGCCGCGCCGCGGTGCAGGCGAAGTACGCCGGTGCCGCCGCCCTGCTCGCGGGCAAGTTCGCGGACGCGGACACCCCCGAGCAGCTCGAGGCCATCGTCGCCAAGCTGACCGGTGACAAGAAGGCCGTGGCCAACGCCAAGAAGGCCGCCGCGAAGGTCGCCAAGGACTACGCCAAGCAGCAGAAGAAGGCCGAGAGCTCGCACAAGGGCCTGCTGGTGCTGGGCCTGCTGGTCGCCGGCGGCGTCGCCGGCGTGGCCGCCTGGAAGGCGTCCCGCCCGGTCGAGGACCCCTGGAAGACCCCCGCGGCCACGTCCCCGCGCGTGACGGCCTCCCCGGTCGCCCAGCAGACCACCGTGGCCGCCGGCACCGGCGTGCAGGTGGACGACGTCAAGGACGCCACCACTCCGGCCGGCCAGTCCGGTGGTGTCTCCGGGGCCGCCGCCGAGGTCAAGGACAACGCCCAGTCCGTGGGCGAGGACGCCAAGGCCACGATCCACGAGGTCAAGGAGCAGATCCAGGGCAAGAAGGACGACAACGAGTCCTGAGCCCTCGCTCCCGCCGCGAAGGCCCCCGCTCCCGTCCCGGGAGCGGGGGCCTTCGCCGTGGTGCAGGATCGGGGACGCGGCACCGGGACGGTGCGTCGCGTCACCGGCGGTCGGATCGGCCCGGCGGCCGGGCACAGAAAATCCCGACCGAGCAGGCGCTCGATCGGGATCTCAGGTGGTGGAGGCGAGGGGACTCGAACCCCTAACCCTCTGCTTGCAAAGCAGATGCGCTACCAATTGCGCCACGCCCCCGCAGTGCCCGGACTACTCCACCTCGTCGGTGGCGTCCGCCCACGCGGTACGGTCGGCGTCGGTCTCCCGCAGCTTGGAGAGCACCGCGACCGACGCTCCGACCACGGCGAGAACCGCAGCCACTTTCCTGTTCACGCCTGCCTCCTGACATGCGAAAAAGGGAACCGTGGGCGTACCAGGAATTGAACCTGGGACCTCTTCGTTATCAGCGAAGCGCTCTAACCGTCTGAGCTATACGCCCTTCCGGCCCTTGCGGACCGAGAAGAAACGATACCGGAGTTGCCGACCCGTGCCAAATCCAGCCCGGCACGGGCCGGCGCCCGGTGCCGCACCGCGCCGGGTCAGTCGTCCGTGAGGGTGAGACCGACCCCGCCCACGAGGGCCGCGGCGATGTTGTAGAGCAGTGCCGCGAGCACCGAGAGAGCGGTCAGGAGGATCACGTTGACCACCGAGACGATGGTCGCGAAGATCGCGATCTGACCCAGCGAGAGGAAGTCCTTCACGTTCAGCGCCCCGCCCGCGCCGCCCAGCATGCCGAGCAGCTCGTTGATGCCGTCGAACATCCCGGTGAGGTCCAGGACGATCCACAGCACCACGGAGGCGACCACGGTGATGATCCCGAGCGCCACCGAGAGCAGGAACGCGAGCTTGAGCACCGACCAGGTGTCCACCTTCGAGACCACGAGGCGCGCCCGGCGGACCCTCGGGCGCGGCGCGGGGCGGACCAGTCCCTTCGTGGAGCCGGCCGGCCGGCTGCTCTTGGCCGGGGCCGGGGCGGACTTCACCGGCCTGGGGGCGGTGCGGGCGGCCGTCCCGGACCTCGCGGACGTGGCCGGGCCCGGCTGCGCCGCGGCACCGGGCCGGGGCGCGGACGCGAGGGGGGCGCGTCCGGACTTGCCGGCGGCGTTGGAGCCGGAACTCGAGCTCATGCGTTACCTCCGTTGTTGTTCGCGTCCAACGCTACTTCATCGTCCGACGTGTCCCCGGTTCCGGGGACGGAATCGAGCTCATCGGTGTCCTCGGCCTGCTGCACGTCGGCCGTCTCCATGGACTCGTCCTGCTGGACGTCGATCTCGGCCACGGCCTCGGCGTCGACCTCCTGGGCGATCTCGCGGTCGGCGTTGTGGGCCACGCCCGTGATCGAGTCGCCCGCGGACGGCTTGGCGAAGATCACGCCCATCGTGTCCCGGCCCTTGGCGGGGACCTCGGAGGCCCCGGTGCGCACGACCTTCCCGGACTCCATGACCACGAGGACCTCGTCCTCCTCGCCCACGATCAGGCCGCCGACCAGACGGCCGCGCTGCTCCGCGAGCTTCGCCACCTTGATGCCGAGCCCGCCGCGGCCCTGCACCCGGTATTCGTCCACCTTGGTGCGCTTGGCGTAGCCGCCCTCGGTGACCACGAAGACGTAGGCGTCGTCGGTCACCACGTTGGCCGAGAGCAGCTCGTCGCCGTCGCGGAACTTCATGCCGGTGACCCCGGAGGTGGCCCGGCCCATGGGGCGCAGCACGTCGTCCGACGCGGTGAAGCGCAGGGACATCCCGTTGCGGGAGACGAGCAGCAGGTCGTCCTCCGCGGAGGCCAGCTGCGCGGAGACCAGCTCGTCGTCCTCGCGCAGGTTGATCGCGATCACGCCGGCCGAGCGGTTGGTGTCGTAGTCCAGCAGCCGGGTCTTCTTCACCAGCCCGTTGCGGGTGGCGAGCACGAGGTAGGGGGCGTCGTCGTAGGAGCGCAGCTCCATGACCTGGGCGATCCGCTCCCCCGGCTGGAAGGCCATCAGGTTGGCCACGTGCTGGCCCTTGGCGTCCCGGCCGGCCTCGAGCAGCTCGTAGGCCTTGGTCCGGTAGACCCGGCCCAGGTTCGTGAAGAACAGGATCCAGTTGTGCGTGGTGGTCACGAAGAAGTGCTCGACGACGTCGTCCGCGCGCAGCTGCGCACCCCGGACCCCCTTGCCGCCGCGGCGCTGGGACCGGTACTGGTCCGAGCGGGTGCGCTTGACGTATCCGCCGCGGGTGATGGTCACGACCATCTCCTCCTCGGGGATCAGGTCCTCCATCGACATGTCGCCGTCGTAGCCGTACTGGATCTCGGAGCGACGGTCGTCGCCGTAGCGGCCCACGATCTCCTCGAGCTCGGTCGAGATGATGTCGCGCTGGCGGGCCTCGGAGGCGATGATCTCGGTGTACTCGGCGATCAGCCGCTCCAGCTCCGCGTGCCGGTCCTGGATCTTCTGCCGCTCGAGGGCGGCGAGCCGGCGCAGCTGCATGTTGAGGATGGCCTGTGCCTGGTCCTCGTCGATCTGCAGCAGCTCCATGAGCCCGGTGCGGGCGTCGTCGGCCGTCGGGGAGCGGCGGATGAGCGCGATGACCTCGTCGAGGGCGTCGAGGGCCTTGAGCAGGCCCCGCAGGATGTGGGCCTCCGCCTCGGCCTGGCGCAGCCGGTAGCGGGTGCGCCGCACGATGACGTCCATCTGGTGGGTGACCCAGTGCCGGATGAAGGCGTCGAGGCTGAGGGTGCGGGGCACCCCGTCCACCAGGGCGAGCATGTTGGCGGAGAAGTTGTCCTGCAGCTGCGTGTGCTTGTAGAGGTTGTTGAGCACCACCTTGGCCACGGCGTCCCGCTTGAGCACGATCACCAGGCGCTGCCCGGTGCGCCCGGAGGTCTCGTCCCGGATGTCGGCGATGCCGGTGATCCGGCCGTCCTTGACGAGGTCGGCGATCTTCATCGCGAGGTTGTCCGGGTTCGCCTGGTAGGGCAGCTCCGTGACCACCAGGCACGTGCGGCCGTGGATCTCCTCGACGTTGACCACGGCCCGCATCGGGATCGAGCCGCGCCCGGTCCGGTAGGCCTCCTCGATGCCCTTGTGGCCGAGGATCTGCGCCCCGGTCGGGAAGTCCGGGCCCTTGATCCGCTGCAGCAGCTCCTCGAGCAGCTCCTCGTTGGAGACGTCCGGGTTGCGGAGGTACCACTGCACGCCGTCGGCGACCTCGCGCAGGTTGTGCGGCGGGATGTTGGTGGCCATGCCCACCGCGATGCCGGAGGACCCGTTGACCAGCAGGTTCGGGAACCGGGACGGCAGCACCGACGGCTCCTGGTTCTTGCCGTCGTAGTTGTCCTGGAAGTCCACGGTCTCCTCGTGGATGTCCCGGACCATCTCCATGGCGATGGGCGCCATCTTCGTCTCGGTGTACCGGGGGGCCGCCGCGCCGTCGTTGCCCGGGGAGCCGAAGTTGCCCTGTCCCAGCGCGAGCGGGTAGCGCATCACCCAGTGCTGGATGAGGCGCACCAGGGCGTCGTAGATGGCGGAGTCGCCGTGCGGGTGGTACTGGCCCATGACCTCGCCCACCACGCGGGCGCACTTGTTGAAGGACCGGTCCGGGCGGTAGCCGCCGTCGTACATCGCGTAGAGGACGCGGCGGTGCACCGGCTTGAGCCCGTCCCGGACGTCCGGGAGGGCGCGGCCGACGATGACGGCCATGGCGTAGTCGAGGTAGGAGCGCTGCATCTCGGTCTGCAGGTCCACCTGCTCCACGCGGTCGGTCAGCACGGGCGAGGTCTCGAGGTCGCCGGCGAGGCCGGCGTCCTCCGGGGTCTGTCCGTCCTGGTTCTCGTCACTCATACGGTCTTTCCGTTCTGTCTGCTGGTTCTCGGTGTCCGGCCGGCGTCCCGGTCCCGGCTGAATGTGCCGAAACGGTTATATGTCGCGGGTCAGATGTCGAGGAACCGGATGTCCTTGGCGTTCTGCTGGATGAACTCGCGGCGGGACTCGACGTCCTCGCCCATGAGCACGGAGAAGACCTGGTCCGCGGCCGCGGCGTCCTCCATGGTCACCTGGAGCAGCGTGCGGTGGTCGGGGTCCATCGTGGTGTCCCAGAGCTCGGTGTAGTCCATCTCGCCGAGACCCTTGTAGCGCTGGATCCCGTTGTCCTTGGGGATGCGCTGGTTGTTGGCCAGGCCCCGGGCGAGGGCCTGGTCCCGCTCGGCGTCCGAGTAGACGTAGTCGTGCGGTGCGTTGGACCACTTGATCCGGTACAGCGGCGGCTGGGCCAGGTAGACGAAGCCGTGCTCGATGAGCGGGCGCATGAAGCGGAACAGCAGCGTCAGCAGCAGGGTGGTGATGTGCTGGCCGTCCACGTCGGCGTCGGCCATGAGCACGATCTTGTGGTAGCGCGCCTTCTCGATGTCGAAGTCGTCGCCGATCCCCGCGCCGAAGGCGGTGATCATCGACTGGACCTCGGCGTTGGACAGCGCCCGGTCCAGCCGCGCCCGCTCCACGTTGAGGATCTTGCCGCGCAGCGGCAGGATCGCCTGGTGGGCGGGGTCCCGGCCCTGCACCGCGGAGCCGCCCGCGGAGTCGCCCTCCACGATGTAGATCTCGGACAGGGACGGGTCCTTGGAGGAGCAGTCCTTGAGCTTCCCCGGCATCCCGCCGGACTCGAGGAGACCCTTGCGGCGGGTGGTCTCGCGCGCCTTCCGGGCCGCGAGCCGCGCCTGCGAGGCGTTGATGGCCTTGCGGATGATCTCCCGCGCCGCGGCCGGGTTGCGCTCGAGCCAGTCGCCGAACCGGTCGTTGACCTCGCGCTGGACGAAGGCCTTCGCCTCGGAGTTGCCGAGCTTGGTCTTGGTCTGGCCCTCGAACTGCGGCTCGGCGAGCTTGATCGAGATGACCGCGGTCAGGCCCTCCCGCACGTCGTCGCCGGTGAGGTTCTCGTCCTTGTCCCGCAGCAGCTTGTTCTCCCGCGCGTACCGGTTCACCAGCGAGGTCATGGCCGAGCGGAAGCCCTCCTCGTGGGTGCCGCCCTCGTGGGTGTTGATCGTGTTCGCGTAGGTGTGCACCGACTCGGTGTAGGCGGTGGTCCACTGCATGGCGAGCTCGAGGGACATCCTGCGGTCGGCGTCCTCGGTCTCGATCGCGATGACGTCGTCGTGGACGAGATCGGCCTTCTTGGACGTGTTCAGGAAGGTGACGTAGTCAAGCAGGCCGTGGTCGTACTTGTAGACGACCCGGCGGTGGCCGGAGTCGTTCTCGTCCTCGTGGTTGAGCCGGGGGACGTCCGTGCCGCCGTCGCGGCCCTCGACGGGCTCCGCGGCCGCGCCGCCGGCCGGGCGGACCGCCGAGTGGTCGGAGGCGGAACCGGCGATCTCCTCACCGGACTCCTCGGCCACGCGCTCGTCCGTCAGGCTGATCTTGAGGCCCTTGTTGAGGAACGCCATCTGCTGGAAGCGCGCCCGCAGGGTCTCGAAGTCGAAGTCCACGGTCTCGAAGATCTCGGGGTCGGGGTAGAAGACCTGGGTCGTGCCGGTCTCCTCGGTCTCCTCGCCCCGGACCAGCTCGCCCTGCGGCCGGCCGCCGTCGGCGAAGACCATCCGCCAGACGTGGCCCTGGCGGCGGACCTCGGTCTCCACGCGGCGCGACAGGGCGTTGACCACCGAGATGCCCACGCCGTGGAGGCCGCCGGAGACGGCGTAGCCGCCGCCGCCGAACTTGCCGCCCGCGTGCAGGATCGTCATGACGACCTCGACGGTCGGCCGGCCCTCGGTCGGGTGGACGTCCACGGGGATGCCGCGGCCGTTGTCGACGACCCGCACCCCGCCGTCGGCCTGCAGCGTCACCTCGATGTGGTCGCAGTAGCCGGCCAGCGCCTCGTCGACCGAGTTGTCGACCACCTCGTACACGAGGTGGTGCAGCCCGCGCGGGCCGGTCGAGCCGATGTACATGCCGGGTCGTTTCCGGACGGCCTCGAGCCCCTCCAGGACGGTGATGTCACCGGCACCGTACTCGCGCTTCTGCGGATCCTCTGTTGCCACGGGTTCCTGGCTCCTCCTGTTGGGCGTTCCGGCCGCTCCGGACAGCACAAGAGAACGCCGATGAGACGCTCGACGACTCATCGGCTCGTGCAGGGTCGGAACGGTTCGACGACTCCGGGCGTCCGCGCCGCGGGCGGGTGCCGCGATCGGCCGTGGGGGCCCGGTCCGTCGATTCCTGTCTGACACCGATTCTATCGGAAAACGACGGGCCGGGGGTGCCCGCAGATGCCCCTGAGCGGCCGGAAAAGGCCCTCAGGACGAATTTTCCTGCTCTCCACCACCAGCTGATCGTTCCCGGGGGGCCGCAGCGCGCCACGAGGCCGCTCAGCGCTCCGCGGCGCCGGCCTCACCCGTAGGTGTCCCGGGGGCCCCGGCCCTGCACCGACCGGCGGCCGCGCTTCCAGCTGGGCGCGGCCGGGCCGAGGATCTCGATCCGGGTGACGATGCCCTCCCCCAGGTGCTCGTCGAACATGCGCAGCAGCTGCGGGACCATGAGCCGCAGGTTGGCGGCGTAGGCGGTCGAGTCGCAGCGGACGCGCACCACCGTCTCGTCGAAGCTCTCCGGCCGGCAGTGCCCCGCGATCCCCGGGCCCACGAGCTCGTCCCAGCGGGAGAGCACCGAGCCGACGGCGACCGGCGACTTCCAGCCCCGCCCCGACACGAGGGCGTCCAGCACCGAGCCCACGCCCCGGGGGTCGCGGGCGGAGCGGCCCGCCCCGGAGTACCCGCCGAGCGCCCGGGGGTCCACGTCGTTGCCGCGGCGCCCCAGGCGTTCGGCGGGGGACGCGGTGGCCGACTCCATCGCCGCCCCGAAGTTCTTGAGGTTGCGCCGCGCGGCCGCCCCGTAGAGCCGGCCGTCCCCGCGCGCCTCGGCGGCGTGGCGCATCCGGGTCAGCAGCGCCGCGGGGGCGTCGATCTCGTCCTCGATCCGCACGACGTTCGCCTCCGGCGGGGCCGCCGAGGGGTCCGCCGGGAGATCGTCCGGGGGACCGGGGAGCCGGTCCCCGCGCTCGGGCCCGCTCACGACGACGGAGCCTCCCCCGCCTCCGGGCCGGTCACCGCGGGCGGGCGCTCGTCGTCGCGCACGGCCGTCCCGGGCCCCACCCGCACCACGTCGTGCGGGCCGGCCACGAGCTCGGCGGGCAGGTCCTCCTCGACCGCGGCGGTGACCAGAACCTGCTCCGCGGAGGCCACGATCGCGGCCAGGCGGCTCCGGCGCCGGGCGTCGAGCTCCGCGAACACGTCGTCGAGCAGCAGGATGGGCGCGGCGCCCTCCGTGGGATCGTCCGCGAGGTGGACGTACCACGAGCCCAGCCGGAGGGCGAGGGCGTAGGACCAGGTCTCCCCGTGCGAGGCGTAGCCGCGGGCGGGGGCCGGACCCAGCAGCAGCTCGAGCTCGTCGCGGTGCGGGCCGATCAGGGTCAGGCCCCGCTCGAGCTCCCGCTGCTCGGCGTCCTCGCACGCCTCGAGGATCAGCCGGTGCAGGTCCGCCGGGGTGAAGTCGCGCAGCTGCCCGACGTCCCCGCCGGCGCTCTCCGGCAGGACCGAGGACACGTAGCGCAGCGCGGTGGGCTTCGTGCCGTCGGTGAGCTGGTCGTAGGCGGTGGCCACCTGCGGGGCCAGGGCGTCGATCAGCTGCAGGCGCGCGTGCAGGATGACGGCCCCGGTGCGGGCGAACTGGTCGTTCCACGCGGCCAGCGTCGAGCGGTGGGTCTCGGTGAAGCGACCGCTGCGGCGGGCCGACTTCAGCAGGGCGTTGCGCTGCTTGAGCACCTTCTCGTAGTCGGCCATGGTGCCGGCGAGGACCGGGCGCATGGACCGGGCGAGGTCGTCCAGGAACCGCCGCCGGTGCGAGGGGTCGCCCTTGACCAGGGAGAGGTCCTCCGGGGAGAACAGGACCGTCCGCACGATGCCGAGGGCGTCCCGGGCGCGGACGGGGGCGGCCCGGTTGATGCGCACCCGGTTGGCGCGGCCGTCGTTGAGCTCGAGCTCGAGGACCGTCTGCTGGCCGCCGCGCCGCACCCGCACCCGCACGATCGCCCGTTCGGCGCCGAAGCGGATCAGCGGCGCGTCCGAGGACACGCGGTGCGAGGAGAGCCCTGCCGTGTAGTCCAGGGCCTCGACGATGTTCGTCTTGCCCACGCCGTTGGGGCCCAGGAACACGGTGGTCCCGGGCCCCAGACGTATGTCCAGCAGGGCATACGTCCGGTAGTCCAGCAGGGAGAGGTGGTCGACGAACACGCCCGGATCAGCAGCTTCCGCTTCGGGGCCGGCCGGTCACTGGCTCGGGAGCCGGACCGGCATCAGCAGGTACTTGTAGTCGTCCCGGTCCTCGCCCTCCGGCTCGGCCTGCGCGGAGAGCACCGCCGGCTTGGGCGGGGCGGTGAAGGAGAACCGCACGTAGTCCGAGGAGAAGGCGTGCAGGCCTTCGGACAGGTACGTGGGGTTGAAGGCCACGGTGATGTCCTCCCCGATCAGGTGGGCGTCCAGGACCTCCGAGGCCTGGGCGTCCTCGCCGGTCCCGGCGTCCAGGGCCACCTGGCCCTGGGTGAAGGCCAGGCGGACGGGCGTGTTGCGCTCGGCCACGAGCGAGACGCGCCGCACCGCCTCCACGAGCTCGGTGGTGCGCACCGCGGCCGTGATCGGGGTGTGCTCGGGGAACAGCGAGCGGATCTTGGGGTACTCGCCGTCGATGAGCAGGCTGGTGGTCCGGCGTCCGCCGGACTCGAAGCCGACGAGCTCGGCGGAGTCGGACAGCGCGATGTTGATGTCCCCGGCGGGGCCCAGGGTCTTGGCGATGTCGTTGAGCGTGCGGGCCTTGATCAGGGCGGCCGTGGAGATGTCGTGGGAGGAGGGCCTCCAGGTCAGCTCCCGCATGGCGAGCCGGTACCGGTCGGTGGCCAGGAGGGTCATCTTCTCGCCCTCGATCTCCACGCGCACGCCGGTGAGGATCGGGAGGGTGTCGTCCTTGCTGGCCGCGATGTTGACCTGGGACACGGCAAGGGCGAACTCGTCGCCGGCGACCACGCCGGAGACGTCCGGCAGGGCCGGCAGCTCGGGGTAGTCGCCCACGGGCATCGCGGCGAGGTTGAACCGCGAGGAACGGCAGGTCAGCGTGACCTTGCCCTCGTCGGCCTGGACCTCGACCGGTGCGGAGGGCAGCGAGCGGCAGATGTCCGCGAGCAGCCGCCCGGAGACGAGCGTGGTGCCCTCCTCCTGGACGTCGGCGCTGATCGACAGCCGTGCCGAGATCTCGTAGTCGAAGCTGGCGATGGACAGCGACCCGCCCTCCGCCCGGATGAGCAGACCGGACAGCACGGGCACCGGGGGCCGAGGAGAGAGGGACCGGGCGGTCCAGGTCACGGCCTCGGCGAGAACATCGCGTTCGACGGAGAACTTCACGAGAGGTTGCTGCCTTTCAGTCTGAGCAGGGGCGGCGGAGCCCGCGCCCGGAGGACGGCGTCCGCCGCGCCGCGAGGTGCGGCCGACCGGGGCTTCGCCCCCTGCATCGTATCCGTCCGTTTCGGCGGACGGCCATTCGGCCGGCCGTGGCGGACTTCTTGTGGTTCGGCGGTCCCGAAGGGCTCGCCGGGGGCCGGGAGCACAGGATTCTTGTTGTTTGGCCGGAGATCTCTTTAAGGACGGGAGTGTTAATAACCGCTGTGGAATCTGTGGATAACTGCCTCTCGGCCAGACGCCGGGCGGCAGCGCCCTGTTGAGTTCCTGTGATTCGCGGTCCACCGGAAGCCGTGCTCCCGGTGGACAAGATCCGCGCGGTTCCGCGGGTTCCACAGCCCGGGCCGCAGTTGTGCCGAGGTTCTCCACCGCAGCGCGGCGGTATTCCACAATTTTATCCACAGGTGTGGGTTCTGTCCTGTGCACAGGCGCTCCACAAGGGGCCGATTCCTGTGCAGAAGAGACGTGCCCGGCCCGGAACGGCGCGGCGGCGGCCTGTGGACGAATGACAAAAAACGGGCCCACCGGTGTCCCGGCGGGCCCGTCGGCGACGGGTGCGCGGCGTTCAGCCCTCGCGCTGCTGCTGCTTGATGCGGTTCGTCAGCTCGGTCACCTGGTTGAAGATCTGCCGGCGCTCGGCCATCAGGGTGCGGATCTTGCGGTCGGCGTGCATCACCGTGGTGTGGTCGCGGCCGCCGAGCTCCTGGCCGATCTTCGGCAGGGACATGTCGGTGAGCTCGCGCAGCAGGTACATGGCGATCTGCCGCGCCGTGACCAGGGTACGGGTGCGGGACTTGCTCTTGAGCTCCTCGAGGGTGATGTCGAAGTAGACCGCGGTCTGGGCCAGGATCGAGGCCGCGGTGATCTCCTGCGCCCCGTCGTCGGTGATGAGGTCCTTGAGCACCAGCTCGGCCAGGGGCAGGTCCACGGCCTGCTTGTTCAGCGAGGCGAAGGCGGTGACGCGGATCAGGGCGCCCTCGAGCTCGCGGATGTTGGTGGAGATGTGGGAGGCGATGTACTCCAGCACGTCGTCGGGAGCGTCCATGCCCTCGCTGGTGGCCTTCTTGCGCAGGATCGCGATGCGGGTCTCGAGCTCCGGGGGCTGCACGTCGGTGATCAGGCCCCACTCGAACCGGGAGCGCATGCGCTCGGCGAATCCGGTGAGCTGCTTGGGTGGCATGTCCGAGGTGATCACGATCTGCTTCTCGTGGTTGTGCAGCGCGTTGAAGGTGTGGAAGAACTCCTCCTGCGTGTGCTCCTTGCCCGCCAGGAACTGGATGTCGTCGATCAGCAGCATGTCCACGTTGCGGTAGATCTCCTTGAAGGAGGAGCCCTCGTCGTCGCGGATCGAGTTGATGAAGTCGTTGGTGAACTCCTCCGAGTTCACGTAGCGCACGCGCACCTGCGGATACAGCCGCTTGGCGTAGTGGCCGATGGCGTGCAGCAGGTGGGTCTTGCCCAGGCCGGATTCCCCGTAGATGAACAGCGGGTTGTAGGCCTTCGCCGGGGTCTCGGCCACCGCGAACGCCGCGGCGTGGGCGAACCGGTTGGACTGCCCGATCACGAAGGAGTCGAAGACGTACTTCGGGTTCAGCCGCGCGGAGCTGTCCCACTCCCCCACCACCGCGGGGGCGGTGCCGGTGTCCTGCACGGGGCGGCGGGGCGGGGCGGCCTGCGGATCCCGCGGCGGGGGCAGGGTACGGTCGCCGACGGCCGGTGCGACCGGCTCCGGGCGCACCGCGGCGAGGTCGAGCATGCGCTGGTCGATCCCCATGGCGTCGGCGGTGTTCCCGGGATCGCTCCGGGTGGGGCCGTCGGTGCGATTGCGCTCGGCCTCGAGCTCACCGATCGGCGGCAGCGCGGCCGTCTGCGGTCCCGGTTCCGGGGCGGGAGCGGCCTCCAGGTCGGCGTCCACGACGAATGCCACGAGCGTCTCCGGGCTGAAGGCCCGCCCCACGGAGGAGCGCAGGACCGAGGCCATCTGGTTCTGGAAGAACTCCCGGGTCAGCTCGTTGGGAACCGCGACGAGCAGCGTGGTGCCGATGAGCCCCTGCGGCTGGGCCAGGGAGATGAACCCCCGGTACCGACCCGTGGTCATGGGGTCCTCGTACATGTACTGCACGCATTCGGCCCACTGCGCGCTGAGCGCCTGATTGTCCTGCGTGCCCACGCGTACTCCTGCTGTCGTCGGGATGTCATCGAGATGTCGTCGGGATGACGAGGCGGTTGACGGGTCGTCCCGGCCCTGCTGCGGTGGCCTTTTCCACAGAGTTGTTCACAACGGTGGAAAAGCTGTTCGGGGGCCGACCGCGACTGCCAGCCTAGAACATGCCGCGAAGCTGTTCATAGCTGATCTGCTGGGGCTCCGGGAACTACAGACGTGTAGTTCAGGCCCTGATCCGCGCCGTTCCGCGGCCGGGACCGCACGGGTTTTCCACAGGATGTGAGCAAGATCCGTGCACAGCTGTGGGTAGGATGTGCACTGCACAGCACCGCCCGGTCCCCGGAAGCCGCACCGGTGCCCGTCACGTTCCCTCCGGCGCACTGCGGGACCGCTCGGAGGAGCCGGCGCGCAGGGGTGTCGTCGTCCGCGGATTTGACCGTCCCCGGCCCGTTGTCTAGGGTGAGCTAGTCTCTTGTGTCCCCTGTCATGCCTTCCGCATGCTCGGACGCATCCACCAGCACTGCTGCGCTCGCCCCCTCGCCGTACCGACCCGGTGCGCCGAGGACCACGCGGCGCACACCCCGACGCCTTTGGAGTAACCAGTGAGCAAGCGGACTTTTCAGCCGAATAACCGCCGTCGCGCCAAGAAGCACGGCTTCCGCGCCCGGATGCGCACCCGCGCCGGCCGCGCCATCCTCGCCGCCCGCCGCAGCAAGGGCCGCACCGAACTCTCGGCCTGAGCCGGCCCGTGTCGGCACCGGCGTCCCGGACGACCACCCCTCCCCGGGTGGCAGGACCCGTGCCGGGACCGACGGAGCACAGGGCCCATCAGGAGCCTCACCGTGCTGCCTGACCAGCACCGGATCCGGACCTCGGCCCAGTTCTCGGCCACCACGCGTTCCGGCGCCCGCAACGGGCGCCGGAACGTCGTCGTATATGTGCGTCCCACCGCCGAGGACCGCCCGGCGCGCTTCGGGTTCGTCGTCTCGAAGGCGGTGGGCAACGCCGTCCGGCGCAACAAGGTGAAGCGGCGCCTGCGGGAACTCGCCCAGACCACGGTCAGACAGGTCCCGTACGGTTATGACGTGGTCGTCCGTGCGCTCCCGCCCGCCTCCGCCGCGGACTGGGCGGAGCTGGCCGCCGACTACGCCAAGGCCTGGCGGACGGCGTCCGCGCGCGCGGGCGCGCCCCGCGCCGCGACCGGGACGTGCCCGGCAGAAGACCACCGACCCGGACGGGAGGAGCCAGCGTCATGAGCGAGCACGCCCATGGGCACGAGGACCTCCTCGCCGCGGCTCCCCACGAGTACGTCCGCCCGGCGTCGGCGTGGCAGGCTCTCTGGTTCCTGCCGCAGAACGCGCTCATCGCGGGCCTGAAGCTCTACCGGACCATCGTCTCCCCCCTGTACGGGGACGTCTGCCGGTACTTCCCCTCCTGTTCGGCCTACGCCCTCGAGTCCGTCACGGTGCACGGCGCCGTGCGCGGTCTCGGCCTCAGCGTCCGCCGGCTCCTGCGCTGCCACCCCTGGGCGGCCGGTGGGATCGACAGGGTCCCGGACGGCGGTCGGAGCTTTCCCGACTTCACGTCCCTGCCCAAGATCGTCCTGCTGAACCACCCCACCCTTGCCGAGCGCCACCAGCACCACCCCGCCGGAGGCACCGGCCCCGCGGCCCAAGGAGAGCCTTCCCCATGAATCTGTTCGAACTGATCCTCTTCCCCTTCAGGTGGGTCGTCTCCGCCGTGCTGTGGGTCTTCCACGAGCTGCTGACGGCCGTCGGGATGGATCCCGCCGCGGGCATCACCTGGGTGCTGTGCATCGTGGGCCTCACCCTGGTCATGCGCACGCTGACCATCCCGCTGTTCCTCAAGCAGATCAAGTCCATGCGCGGCATGCAGGAGCTGCAGCCCGAGATGGCCAAGCTGCAGGCCAAGTACAAGGGCAAGAAGGACCAGCTCTCCCGCCAGGCCATGGCCCAGGAGCAGATGGAGCTGTACAAGCGGCACGGCTCCAACCCGTTCTCCGCCTGCCTGCCGATCCTGGTGCAGATGCCGATCTTCTTCGGCCTGTTCCAGGTCCTCAACGGGGTGCCCACGTCGGCGGCGGCCGGCGAGGGCGTGCACGTGCTCAACGCCGCCACCGTGCAGTCCTTCAACGAGGCCACCTTCTTCGGCGCCCCGCTCTTCTCCACCCTGCTCAACCCGGGCGACGGCAACCACGTCGCGACCATCGTCCTGGCCGTCGTGATGATCATCGCGATGTCCGCCTCGCAGTTCTTCACCCAGAAGCAGCTGACGGCCAAGAACATGAGCGAGACCGCCAAGGCCTCCCCCATGTACCGCCAGCAGCAGATGATGCTCTACCTGTTCCCGCTCGTCTTCGCGATCGGCGGCATCAACTTCCCCATCGGCGTCCTCATCTACTGGACCGTCTCCAACGTGTGGTCCATGGGCCAGCAGTGGTGGGTCATCCGCAACAACCCGACCCCCGGTTCCCAGGCGGAGCAGGAGCTCAACGAGCGCCGCGCCGCCAAGGGCCTGCCCCCGTTCGGCAAGACCGCCGAGGAGCACGAGGCGGAGGTCGAGGAGCAGCGTGCCCGCGCCGCCGCCGGGCAGCGTCAGCAGCCGGTCGGCAAGAAGCGTCAGCGGCAGCAGGCGAAGAAGAAACAGGCGCGATGACCGCTGCGGGTCACCCCGCGACTTCCTCCCCGCACGGGGCCGGGATTCCCGGCCCCGTGCTTCCACGGCCCCAGGAGACGACATGAGCGACATCCGGCAGACCACCCAGGACGCCGACGAGGCGCAGGCGACCCCCCTCCCCGTCGGGGACGACGCGCCGGCGGGCGACGCCGCGCAGACCGGCCAGGAGCAGGATCCGGGCACGGACCCTGCGCTCGATCCCCTCGAGGAGGAGGGAGAGGTCGCGGCGGACTACCTCGAGGAGCTGCTGGACACGGCGGACCTCGACGGGGACATCGACATCGAGGTCCGCGACGGCCGCACGTACCTGTCCGTCGTCGCGGAGGGTGACGACGACGAGAGCCTGTCCGTGCTCGTCGGCGAGGACGGAGAGGTCCTCGAGGCGCTGCAGGAGCTCGTGCGGCTGTCCGTCCTGGCCGCGACCGGACGCCGCTCCCGGCTCGTGCTCGACGTCGCGGGCTACCGGCAGCGTCGGTCCTCCGCGCTCCAGGAGATGGCCCTCGCCGCCGTCCGGGAGGCGCAGGAGACCGGGGGGCGGGTGCACCTCGAGCCCCTGTCCGCCTACGAGCGCAAGATCGTGCACGACGTGGTCGCGGAGCAGGGACTGGTCAGCGAGTCCGAGGGCGAGGGGGCGGGGCGGCACATCGTCGTCTCCGCCGAGCAGGCCTGATGGCCGGCGACCCCCGCCCCTCCCCCACCGCGCAGGAGCCCCCGCTGGCGGATCCCCAGGAGCGTCTGGCCGCCGAGCGGCTGTTCGGGGACCGGCTGGCCCTCGCGGAGCGCTACGTCGCGCACCTGGCGTCCTCGGGGATCGTGCGCGGTCTCATCGGTCCCCGCGAGGTGCCGCGGCTCTGGAGCCGCCACGTGCTCAACTGCGCCGTGGTGGAGGAGCTCGTCCCGCAGGACGCGCGCGTGGCGGACGTCGGCTCCGGAGCGGGGCTGCCGGGGCTGTGCCTGGCACTGGCCCGGCCCGATCTGCGGCTCACGCTGATCGAGCCGCTGGAGCGCCGGGTGCAGTGGCTCGACGAGGTCGTGGCCGACCTCGGACTGACCAACGTCCGGGTGCTGCGCGCCCGGGCCGAACAGGCCAAGGACGAGGTGGGCGAGGTGGACGTCGTCACGGCCCGAGCCGTCTCCGCGCTCGTGGGCCTGCTCGACATCACCCTCCCGCTGCTGCGCGGCACGGGCGAGCTCCTCGCGCTCAAGGGACGCTCCGCCGAGCAGGAGATCGAGAAGGCGCAGAAGAAGCTGGCCCGCCACGGCGCCCGCTCCACCGAGGTCCTCACCGTGGGCGACGACCTGCTGGCGGAGCCGACCACGGTGGTCCGGGTGCGACTCTGAGCGGTCCCGCCGTCGGCGACGTGCGGCGACGGTAGGCTGGGGGGCGTGTGCCGCGGGCGTGGCGCCGTGGCTGTCCCCTCGGGGTGGTCCCCGCTCCCCCGCCCGGCGGCCGGACCCGGACGCCCTCCCGCGGGAGGCTGTGCCCGGACGGAACCACATCGAGACGAACCGGGAAGGTGCGCAGTCAGATGCCGATCGACGACGGCGAGGAAAGCCCGGTGGGCTTCGGCGAGGAGTTCCCGCCGGATCCGGCGGATCAACCTTTGAAGGTTGTTCCTGACCGTGGCACCCGTGTTTCACGTGAAACCGACGGACAGCTGTCCAAGATGACGACGATGGCGGACGACACGCCGCTGGGGAGGACGCTCGTGGAAGAGACCAGGCGACGCGCCAGGCTGAAGAAGGTCCAGCTGGAGAAGCCCGCCGCGACGCGGGTCTTCACCATCAGCAACCAGAAGGGCGGCGTCGGCAAGACGAGCACCTCCGTGAACCTCGCCGTGGCCCTGGCGCGGCAGGGGCAGAACGTCCTGGTGATCGACAACGATCCCCAGGGCAACGCCTCGACCGCCCTCGGCGTGGAGCACAACTCCGAGGTGGACAGCACCTACGACGTCCTCATCGACGAGATGCCGATCGCCGACGTGGTGAAGACCTCCGTCGAGGCCGAGAACCTGTGGGTGGTGCCGGCGACCATCGACCTCGCCGGCGCCGAGATCGAGCTGGTGTCCATGGTGGCGCGGGAGCACCGGCTGCGACGAGCACTGGAGGCCTACGCGCGGCAGCGGGAGGCGGACGGTCTGGAGCGGCTCGACTACGTCTTCATCGACTGCCCGCCCAGCCTGGGCCTGCTGACCCTCAATGCGTTCGTCGCGGCCACCGAGGTGCTCATCCCCATCCAGTGCGAGTACTACGCACTGGAGGGACTGAGCCAGCTGCTGAAGAACATCGAGATGATCCAGAAGCACCTGAACCCGGAGCTCACGGTGTCCACCATCCTGCTCACCATGTACGACGGCCGGACCAACCTGGCGTCCCAGGTGGCCGAGGAAGTGCGGACCCACTTCCCGGCCGAGGTGCTCGAGACCGTGATCCCCCGCTCGGTGCGGATCTCCGAGGCGCCGAGCTATCAGCAGAGCGTCATCAACTACGACCCCAGCTCGACCGGCGCCCTGTCCTATCTCGAGGCCGCCGCCGAGATCGCACAGCGCGCCGCTCGCTGAACGACCCCACTCCCCGAGCGCCCGCCTCCGCCGGAGGCGGGCGCTCTGCTGTGTGCCCACCGTCGCGACAGGTCGTACCGAGGCCCAGGCGTCAGCATGTTTCACGTGAAACGCGGTCCGGCGCATGCCCCACCCGCCGGGCCGGGAACCGCCCGGGGGCACCTGGGCAACCGTGCGGGGGCGCTCGGCCCTTCGGAGCCGCGGGCGACGTGCACGCGAACTCCGCTGCGGGACTGCTGCAGGCGGCCGAAGTCCTGCACCAGAAAATCGAGGCTCACGTGCTGGTCGGCATCCGGCCACCGGCGTGACTCGAGCGTCGACCACGGCCCGAACTGCTGATGGAGCCCCGCACGCCGGCCCGGCGTGCGGGGCTCCATCCGTGCAGGGCCTGATGCCGCCGTGACCGGCGGCCTGCTCTCCGGCGCCCCAGCGGCGCTTCTCCAGTGGTGCGGCGCGGGGTGGGCAGCGACCGGGCCCCGACGCCTCCTCCGCTAGAATTGACCGGATTGCCGCGCGAAGAGAGGAACACCGTGAGCGAACGACGACGTGGTCTGGGTCGGGGACTGGGAGCGCTCATTCCGAGCGCTCCGGCCGCAGAGGCACCGACGGAGGCTCCGGACGGACCGGCGTCGCCGGCCGATACGGCAGTGGCAGGGCAGTCCGAGCGGCTGCACTCCACTCCCCCGGCTTCCGCGACCGCCCCCGCGGATGTTTCACGTGAAACGCCGGACACCTCGACCGCGGAGGACGACCGCAGCAGTGGCACAGCACGGCCGGCGTCGGGGTCCGGCGGCACCGCGCCCACACGGCGGGCGGATGCGGCGACGAAGCGGCCGACCGGGTCCGCCACCGGCGCCGGAACGGCGTCCGCCCAGTCCGCTGAGCCGTCGCCGAGTGCGTCCGGCCGGGCCGCGGCGCAGGACACCGCCGGCCGGAGTGCTCCTGGCACGGACCATTCCCGGAGCGGGACGACGGAGTCCGCCGCCGGGGTGAACGACGCGGCCCCGAGCCGCTCCGAGGAGACCGCCGCGCCGACCGGCCGTGCGGGCACCGGTCCGCGCGGCCGGGCGGTGAGCCCGGCGGCGCGCCAGAAGGCCATGAAGTCCCGGATGGACATGGGCGAGGCGCTGCGCAACACGACGCTGGTCAGTCGTCCGTCCGACATGTTCTTCCTGCCCTCGGGCTCGCCGACGGGGTCCGCGGACAGGGAGGCGACCGGTCACCGTCCTGACGGCGAGGACGCGGCGAGCGGAACCACCGACACGGCGGACGACGTCACGCCCGCGCGCGGTGATCGATCGCGGACCCGCACGCCGGATCCGGCGTCCCCGGCGGACGACGTTTCACGTGAAACGGCGTCGCGGCCCCGCAAGGCTGCTGCCGACCAGAAGACGCCCACGCCTTCACTCCGCGATGAGAACGACGTCGCCACAGGCGGAGAACCGGAGGGCGCCGCTCGTGTTTCACGTGAAACGGAGACCTCGGTCGAGGAGCTGACGGCCGTTCCCGGTGCCTCGTTCGCCGAGATCGCCGTCGCCGCGATCCATCCGAACCGCAAGCAGCCGCGCCAGGTCTTCGACGAGGAGGAGCTCGCGGAGCTGGCCTACTCGATCGGCGAGCTCGGCGTGCTGCAGCCCATCGTCGTGCGGCCCAGCCGCGAGGACGGTGACACCTCGTACGAGCTGGTGATGGGGGAGCGGCGCTGGCGGGCCACCCAGCGCGCCGGCCTGAGCACGATTCCGGCGATCGTCCGGGAGACCGCCGACGACGACCTGCTCCGCGACGCGCTGCTGGAGAACCTGCACCGCAGCCAGCTGAACCCCCTGGAGGAGGCCGCCGCGTACCAGCAGCTCATGCAGGAGTTCGGCACCACGCAGGAGGAGCTCTCGCGCCGCATCGGGCGGTCCCGCCCGCAGATCAGCAACACCATTCGCCTGCTGCGGCTGCCTCCGCTCGTCCAGCGCCGGGTGGCGGCCGGTGTGCTCTCGTCCGGGCATGCGCGAGCACTCCTGTCCCTGGCCGACCCCGCGGAGATGGAGCGCCTGGCGCAGCGCATCGTCGCGGAGGGGCTCTCCGTCCGGGCCACCGAGGAGGCCGTGGCACTGGCCGAGGGGACGGAGCGGAAGGTCCCGCGTGCGGCGGCGCCGGCCGGTCGGCACAAGGAGCGGCTCGACTACATCGCCGAGGCCTTCGCCGACCGTCTGGACACCAGCGTCAAGATCGCCCTCGGAGCGCGGAAGGGCAAGATGACCATCGAGTTCGCCTCGGTGGAGGACCTGAACCGGATCATCGAGGTCCTGGATCCGGGGATCGAGCGTTCCTGACCGAGCCGTGCACGACGGAGCCCCGGTGTTTCACGTGAAACACCGGGGCTCCGTGCTGGGTGGAGACGTTCTCAGCGTCCGTTGAACTCCGCCACGTCGTCCAGGCGCATGGTCCCCGTGGGCACGTCGTCCTCCGCGAGCAGGAACATCCGCTGCAGTCCGAACACGATGGCTTCCGCGAGGTGGCTGCGGTGCTCGGGATCCGCCAGAGCCGCGCGGTCCGTGGCGCTGGAGAGGTAGCCGAGGTCCAGCCAGACGGTCGGGGCGTCGTGGGTGCGCAGCAGCTCCCACTGCCGGGCGTGGCTGCCGAGGTCGAGAGCACCGGTGCGGGCGACCATCTCCCGGAGCACGAGCCCGGCGGCCCGCTCACCGATGGGGGAGTAGACCTCCGAGTGGTCCTGCTCGCCCCAGTAGTACGAGGCGAGTCCCGTGGCGGCGGGCGACTCGTTCCAGTCGCAGTGCAGGGACACGACCACGGAGTCGGGTCGGTCGCCGGTGGCCTCGTGCACGGAGGACACGCAGCGGACCAGCTCACCGCGGCGGTCCCGGAGGGTCGGCTCCGGTGCCACGATCGCCGGGTCGGCGCCGATCTCCTGCAGCAGGCCGAAGGCCAGGACGGCGACGTCGGTGGTGACCTCGTCCGCGTGCGCGGCGAAGTCCGGGGCGGCCGAGGCCGGTGGCTGCTGACCGGCGGCGCGCGAGGGCACGAGGACCACGGACCGCCCCCGGAGGGCCGAGGTGGCGCGCTCCAGGCGGTGGTAGTCCCGCAGCGAGAAGGCCTTCGAGGACGTGATGTTCTTGTTGATCCGGGCGAGGGCCGCGATGGTGTCGAGGTCCACCACCCCGGTGTCGGCCACGCCGAGGCTCTGCTGCAGCTCCAGCACGGCATGGTGCGTGCTGCGGGTGAACACGCCGTTGAGGTGCCCGTAGTAGAAACCCAACCTGGACAGGTTGTGCTGGAGCCTGGTGACGTCGTCGCCGCGCATCGGGCGGTCCTCGTCGAGATAGAGGGGGCGGTCGCCGAGTGCGTACTGGGCCTCGTTGAGGCAGCGGTCGGTCTCGGGGCCGACCAGTCCGTCGACGATCAGGCCGCGCTCCTGCTGGAAGGCCCGCACGGCGGCGTCGACGTGGTCGTCGAAGTAGGAGGGGTTGTTCACGTCCTGCGGCGCGAGGTAGGCCACGGTGACGCCGGCGCGGAGCAGACGCTCCCGGAGGCCCACCACGCGCCGGTTTGTCATGGTCCGGCGCAGCATCGGTTCGGTGTCGTCGAGTTTCACAGGTGTCCCACGGGTCGTCGGGTCGTCGTCAGTGCCAGTACAACGGCTCATCCGTCCCCTCCCGCTCGGGGGAGAGGACGGATGAGCGCGAGGTGGCCAGGATGTCGGTGCGACCGATCAGCTCCCGGGGGTCAGGTAGTCGGCGAACTCCTTCTCGAGGGCGCTCTTGGGCTTCGCCCCGATGGCCTTCTTGACGACCTCGCCGCCCGAGAACAGGTAGATCGCGGGGATCGAGGTGATGCCGTACTGGGAGGCCACCGCAGGGTTCTCGTCCACGTTGAGCTTGACGACCTCGATGGCCTCGGCGTGCTCGGCGGCGATCGCGTCGAGGACGGGACCGACCATGCGGCACGGGCCGCACCACTCGGCCCAGAAGTCGACGATCACGGGCTTGTCCGACTCGAGGACCTCGGTCCGGAAGTCGGCGTCGGTGACGTTCTTGGCGGCGCTCATGTTTCTCCTTGTCCGGGCGCCGGCACGCTCGTGGCGTGCTCGGCGCGCTCTGTGCAACTGGTGCGAGGGGCGGAACTGGTTCGATTATGGCCCATGCCGGGCGGGGCGGTCGGAGCCGTCCCGACCGGCCGCGGGGCCGGGGACGCTCAGCTGTGCAGCACCGAGCGGTCGTGCAGTGCGGCGAGGTAGTGCTCGGCGTCGACCGCGGCCACGCACCCGGAGCCGGCGGCGGTGATGGCCTGGCGGTAGGTCGCGTCCACGACGTCGCCCGCGGCGAAGACTCCGGCGAGGCTCGTGGTGGAGCCGCGTCCGTCCACCCGGATCGTGCCGTCGACGGTGAGCTCGAGCTGGTCGGCGACCAGCGCGGTGCGCGGATCGGAGCCGATCGCGACGAACAGCCCCGTCACGGGCAGCTCCGAGGTCTCCCGGGACTCGGTGTCGCGCACGGTGACGGAGCGGACCTTCTCCTCGCCGTTGATGGCCACGACCTCGGCGTTCCAGAGCACCTCGATCTTCGGGTCCTCGAAGGCCCGCTGCTGCATGATCTCGGAGGCGCGGAAGCTGTCCCGCCGGTGGATGATGGTCACCTTCGAGGCGAAGCGGGAGAGGAAGGTGGCCTCCTCGAGGGCGGAGTCCCCGCCGCCGACGACCGCGATGTGCTGCTCCTTGAAGAAGAAGCCGTCGCAGGTGGCGCACCAGCTCACGCCGTGGCCGGAGAGCCGCTTCTCGTCCGGCAGACCGAGCTCCCGGTACGCGGAGCCGGTCGCGATGATCACGGCGTGCGCGCGGTGCACCGAGCCGTCCTCGAGGGTCACGGTCTTGACCTCGCCCTCGAGCTCCAGGGCGACGACGTCCTCGTAGCGGATGTCGGCGCCGAAGCGCTCGGCCTGCTGCTGCATGTTGGACATCAGTTCCGGGCCCTGGATGCCGTCGATGAAACCGGGGTAGTTCTCGACCTCGGTGGTGTTCAT
This sequence comes from Kocuria sediminis, assembly GCF_009735315.1. Taxonomy (NCBI): domain Bacteria; kingdom Bacillati; phylum Actinomycetota; class Actinomycetes; order Micrococcales; family Micrococcaceae; genus Kocuria; species Kocuria sediminis. The sequence goes on along the minus strand of NZ_WOGU01000005.1, from coordinate 42,902 downwards.
CAGCTCGCCGCCGGCGGTCACGGAGCCCGCGAACACGACGGGGTGGAGGTTGGCGCGCGCGGCGTAGATCGCGGCGGTGTACCCGGCGGGGCCGGAGCCGACGACGATCACCTCGTGGACGGTCTCGTCCTCGGGGGCGGACGTCGGCTCGCCGTCGCGCGGGGTGAGATCCAGGGCGTTGATCACGGGACCGAAGTCGGGGCTCACTGTTCTGCTGACCTTCCGTACAGGGAGCGGCCGGACGGGTCCGGCCGCGGGGACCACTGGCACAACCGGGCGCGCACGGCGGATATTCCGGTGCCGCGCACGCCCGGCCGCGTCCGCCGGGGGAGTGGGGCCGTCAGTCCAGCTGGATCTCCCCGACCCGCAGGCCGTAGTTGAACCCGGCGATGGGGTTGGTCAGCTGCGGCAGCTGGGTCCAGTTGACGATCACGTACTGGTGGCTCTCCTCCTGGGCCCCGGCGGCCAGCGGAACGGTGATCTCCGGGCCGGTGAAGGAGCCGGAGCCCACCTGCCGGGCGCCGTCCAGGGTCGGGGCGTCGTTGACATAGACGTCGAACATGCCGCCGGAGCCGGCGGACTGGCTCAGCCGCAGGGTCTCCACCGGTGCGGCCTCCTCGAGCTGGACGGCCAGGCCCACACTGGGCGCCTGGTTGCTGAAGCTCTGGTCGGAGAACCCGTAGCTGATCCAGTAGGTGGAGGGGTTCCCGTCCACGGTCTGGCCCAGCTGGGCGTCCTGGTCGGCCATGAAGTTCGCGTTGCCGGGCACGATCCGGGTCACGGCCGTGGGCTGCGGGTCCGCCTCCGGGGCCGCCGGCTCGGCCTCCGCGCTCGGCGGGGACTGGTCCGCCCCCTCCTCCCCGGCGGGGGCGCTGGCGGCCGGGTCGGAGGCGTTCAGCCCGTTGAAGAGCCCGCCCAGGCGGTCGAAGCTGAACACCACGGCCCCGATCAGCAGGGCCAGAAGCACCACGACCAGCAGGAGGAGGCCCTTGCCGCTCCTCCGGGTGCGCGCAGCGGTGTCCTTGCCGCGCGGCGGCGGGCCCACGGCCGTCTCCGGCTCGCGGTGGGGAGCCTCCTGGTGCTCCTCGTAGTAGCTGTCGTAGCGGTTGTCGCCGTCGTAGCCGGGATCGATGTCGGTGCCGGCGGTGCGGCCGGCCACGGCGGCGGTGCCGCTCGCGGCCGCCCGGTCGAAGAGCGTGGAGCGGGTCGAGGTGGCGCTGACCCGCACCGGCCGGCCGAGGCGGGTGCGCACCGAGGGCGCGGGCGCGGCGTCGTCGTAGGAGTCGTCGTCCCGCCACCGGGTGACCTTGGGCTCGGGGGCCGCGGCGCCGAGGTCGTCCGAGGGCTCGGTGGCGACCACCGGCGTCGGGCTGGTGGGGTCCGGCTCGTCGTAGACGTACGAGGCGCTGCCGGTGCCGCGCGGTGCGCCGAAGATGTCGTCGCCGAGCGACTCGTCCTCGATCTCGTCGGGCTCCACGAGCAGGGAGTCCAGCATGTCTGCGGCCGGGGTGTGCGAGGTCACGAGGTAGGTGTGGGCCTCCGCCTGCCCCAGGTCGAGGATCTGGAACGGGGCGCCGATGCTGCCGTTGGCCATCGAGCGGGCGTTCTCCACCAGCAGGGAGGTGTGCCGCTCCGCGGGCAGCAGGATCGAGACGCGTCGGCCCAGGATCTGGTCCTGGCCCTCGAGCACGTGGTCGCCCTCGGCGGTGGCCAGCACGTCGGTGACCACCTTGTAGCGGCCGCCGAGGACGGAACCGAGCTTCATCGGTGCGGGCACGTTGGCTCCCTGGGGGTCGGGAATTCGCGGAGGGGGCCGGAATTCGCGGGCGGGGGTGGCCGGCGGGGCAGAAGGGGTGTTCCTGACCCACGTCACCGACCACTCAGCACTTTACCGGTCCCGGCGGCCCGCGGCGGAGAGCCGTGTCACACGGTCAGCGGCCGAGCCGGGCGAGGACCGGGCGCACGAGGCTGTCGAGCTCCCGGACGCGGCAGAGCCTGAGGGCGCCCAGATAGGCGATGCCCATGACGGTCCCGCCCACGGCGACGGTCGCGATCGCGGTCAGCTGGTTGGTCCAGGGGAAGCCGTCCGGGTCGTAGCCGCCGAGCAGGAACAGGGCCACGGCGCCCACCACGCCGGCGAGCAGGGACGCCACGAGGATCCGGGCGTGGGAGTCCATGATCCGGGCGAGGTCGTAGTCCCCGATCCGGCGGACCAGGACCAGGTGGTAGATGAGCGTGCTCAGGATGTTCTGGGCCGCGTAGCAGCCGGCGACCGCGAAGATGACGAGGTGCGGCGGGGCCAGCGAGGCGATCAGCAGCGCGCAGGCGACGGTGAAGAGGGCCACGCCCACCTGCACCAGGAACGGGGTGCGGGCGTCCTCCTGCGCGTAGAAGGCCCGGCCGAGCATGAAGGAGGTGGACATGAAGGGCGCGCCGATGGCGATCACCGTGACCACCTGGCCGATCACGGCTCCGGCGGAGGGCACGCCGCCGCTGAAGAGCATGCCGAGGGGTCCCGCGAAGACGATGAGGGCGACGGTGGCGAAGACCGTGGCCACGCCCGTGATGCGCAGGCTCGAGGACAGGGACGCCACCATGCCGGCCCGGTCCCCCTCCGTGGAGGCGGCGGCCATCCGGTTGAACAGCACCGTGGCGATGGACAGCCCGATCACCCCGTGCGGCAGGGAGTACAGCATCGAGGCCTGGTTGAGTGCTGCGACGCCCGCGATCTGCTGCGGCGGGTCCATGGCGAGGTACTCCGGGCGGGAGCCGGTGGGGATCGCGGCGACCTTGGTGAGGGCCAGGAACGCCAGGTTGGCGATGATCCCCGTGGCCAGGGTCCAGCCGGCCAGCCGCGCGGCGGTGGAGAGCCCGATGCCGCGCCAGCCGAAGCGGGGGCGCAGCCGCAGTCCCAGCCGGCCCAGCGGCCAGAACAGCACGAGGGCCTGGGTGGCGACGCCCAGGGTGGCCATGGCCGCCAGCCAGAACGTCTTGGCCGGCGTCCAGTTGTCCAGGGAGTGCTCCGCCTCGGCGAACGCCCCGAACTGCTGGATGAACACGAGCAGCGCCGCGATGGCCACCACGTTGTTGACCACCGGCGCCCACATGTACCAGCCGAAGGCGCCGCGGGCGTTGAGCACCTGCCCCACCACGGTGTAGAGGCCGTAGAAGAAGATCTGCGGGAACGTGAACAGCGCGAAGGTCAGACCGAGCGAGAGCTGCGCCTCGGTCCAGTCGGTGCCCATGGTCCGCACGATGGGTCCCGCCAGGGCCACCACGACCGCCGTGACCCCCAGCAGCGCGAGCACGGCCAGGGTGAGCAGGCGGGAGATGTAGTCGGCCCCGCCGTCGTCGGCGGTCCTGGAGGCCTTGATGATCTGGGGCACCAGGACGGCGTTGAAGATGCCGCCGGCCACGAGGACGTAGATCAGGTTCGGCAGCGTGTTCGCCAGCTCGAAGACGTCGGAGACGGTGGTGACCGAGCCGATGGCCACCGTGATCAGCACGGTCTTGACGAACCCCAGCGCGCGGGAGACGAGCGTGCCGGAGGCCATGATGGCACTGGAGGCCGCGCCCGAGCGCCGGGCCGGGGCGGGGGGTGCGTCCTGGCCCTCGCCGGGGGAGCGCACGGTCTCAGAGCTGATGGATGATGTATTCACGGGCGATGTCGGCGATGCGCCGTTCGTTGGGGAAGGAGAGCTTCCGGCCGAGGTCGTCGATGTCCACCCACGCGACGTCCACGGCCTCGTGGTCGGGGTCGTTGTCCGTGGTGAGGTGCCCGCCGGTGGCGCGCAGCAGGAAGTGGTGCACCGTCTTGTGCACTCGGTGCCCGGAGACCGTGAACCAGTAGTCGATGCTGCCCAACGGGCTCAGCACCTCCCCGGCGATGCCGGTCTCCTCCTCGATCTCGCGGATCGCGGCTTCCTCGTTCGTCTCCTCGCCCTCAGGGTGGCCCTTGGGCAGGCACCACTCGAGGCGTCCGCCCCGGTTGATCCGGGCGATGATGGCCACCGGGTGGGAGGGCGTGGCGAGGTCGACGACGATCCCCCCGGCGGAGACTTCCTCGACCGTGGGCAGCGCGGCGGCCGGCGCGGTGGGCCGCTTCTTCGGTGCGCTGGGGACGGGGAAAGCCATGTCTCCTACCTTGCCACAATCCCCCGGGCTCCCGCCCGAGCACCGGAGGCTCCGTGCAGGGGCCCCCCGACGCGCCGGTGCACCCGGTCGGGCACAGGTCCGCGGACCGGTTCCCGGCCCGCCCGAGGGGCCCGCCCGGACGGGCCGGCGCTCCCGGGTCTGGAACAATGGGCGGCACCATGACGCAGCTCCCCGACATCGACGCGATCCACCCCACCGCCCTCGACCTGGGGCGGCGGTTCGCCGACGCCGGCCACGAGCTCTCGCTCGTGGGCGGGCCCGTGCGCGACCTCTTCCTCGGCCGGCCCGCCCTGGACCTGGACTTCACGACCGACGCCACGCCCGACCAGACCCTCCGCGTGGTCGCGGGCTGGGCCGACGCGGTGTGGGAGATCGGCCGGGACTTCGGGACCATCGGGATGCGCCGGGGCGACGTGCAGCTGGAGGTGACCACCTACCGGGCCGAGGCCTACGACGCGGACTCCCGCAAGCCGCAGGTGGCCTTCGGCACCTCCCTGGAGGACGACCTGTTCCGCCGCGACTTCACGATCAACGCGATGGCGCTGCGGCTGCCCGGGCTCGAGCTCGTCGACCCGCACGGCGGGGTCAAGGACCTGCACGCCCGGGTGCTGCGCACCCCCGGGGCCCCGGAGGACTCGTTCTCGGACGACCCCCTGCGGATGATGCGCGCCGCCCGCTTCGCCTCCCAGCTCGACGTCGAGGTCGCCCCGGAGGTGCGCGCGGCCATGACGGACATGGCGGAGCGGATCGCGATCGTCTCGGCCGAGCGCGTCCGGGACGAGCTCGTCAAGCTGATCTGCGGGCGCCGGCCCCGGCAGGGGGTCGATCTCCTCGTGGGGACGGGGCTCGCCGCGGTCGTGCTGCCCGAGGTGCCCGCCCTGCAGCTCGAGACGGACGAGCACCACCGGCACAAGGACGTCTACCAGCACTCCCTCACCGTCCTCGAGCAGGCGGCGGAGCTGGAGTCCGGACCGGACGGTCCCGTGCCCGCCCCGGACTTCGCCCTGCGCTTCGCGGCCCTCGTGCACGACGTCGGCAAGCCCGCGACCCGCCGCTTCGGGGCCGACGGCGCGGTGAGCTTCCGCCACCACGAGGTGGTGGGCGCCAAGCTCACCGCGAAGCGGATGCGGGCGCTGCGCTTCGACAACGACACGATCCGCACCGTGAGCCGGCTGGTGGAGCTGCACATGCGCTTCTACGGCTACGGGGACGCCGGGTGGACCGACTCCGCCGTGCGCCGCTACGTCCGGGACGCGGGGGAGTGCCTCGAGCGGCTGCACCGGCTCACGCGGGCGGACGTGACCTCCCGGAACCGGCGGAAGGTGGCACGGCTGTCCGCCGCCTACGACGACCTGGAGCAGCGCATCGCCGAGCTCTCCGCGCGGGAGGAGCTCGACGCGGTGCGGCCCGAGCTGGACGGCCAGCAGATCATGGCCGTGCTCGGCGTCCCGCCGGGTCCCGTGGTCGGGCGGGCCTACCGCTTCCTGCTGGACCTGCGTCTCGACGAGGGGGAGCTGGGCCCCGAGGAGGCGGAGCGGCGGCTGCGGGCCTGGGCGGCGGACGCACTGTGAGCACCCGGGTGGAGCCCGCCCCGGACGCCCCCCGCACCGCCCCGGACCCGGGGCGGCACCCCGCGCTGCTGGAGCACCCGGTGCCGCGGACGCGCCCCACCGGAGGCCCGACGCCCGTCCGCGGCACCGGGACCAGCAGCGCGAATGTCGTTCACGGCATATATCCGGGCGTCCATGTCCTGCTCTCGGCGGGCGTCCGGGCCGACGGGGTCCTGCACCCGGCGGCGGTGGCCCCTCCACCGGCCCGGGTCGCGGCGCACGGGCCGCGCGGACGGCGGTGGACCCGGTGAGCCGGCTGGGCGGGCGCCTCGGCGGGCACGGGCTGCAGCTGGCCGGCCTGTGCCTCTACACGGTCATGGTGGCCTACCTGCTGCGGCTGCCCTGCCGGGTGCCCGGTGGGGCGGCCGCCGAGCAGCTCCCCGCGCTGTGCGCCACCGAGGTGACCCCGGCGGCCACGGCCGGGACGCTGGACGGGTTCTTCACGGGAGGTCCCACCGGGGACCAGCCCGCCCTGGTCGGCATGATCACCACGGTGCTCGGGTGGGTCGCGGCCCGGCTCTCCGCGCTGCTCGGCACGGACGTGGGCGGCGGCGTGTTCGCGAACCTGTCCGTGGTGCTGCTCGCCCTCCTGTGGCTGGCCACGGTCGCCGTGGTCTCCGGGCTCTCCGGCCGCCGCCGGGCCGACGCCTTCGTCCTGGCCCTGGCCCCGGTGGCGGCGCTGGTGGGCTTCACCACGTGGGACCTCTGGGCGGTGCTGCTCATGGTGCTGGCGCTGCTCTTCCACGTGCGCGGCCGCCCCGGACCGGCCGGGGTGTTCCTCGGCCTGGGGGCGTCCGTGGCGCTGTTCCCCCTGGTGGTCCTGCTGGCCGTGCTGTTCCTCGCCGCCCGGTACCGACAGTTCCGGGACTTCGCGGTGGTCCTGGCCGGGACCCTGGCCGCCTGGCTGCTGGTCAACGGCCCGTTCATGATCGCGGCGTGGGAGCAGTGGCTCGGCCGGTTCCGGGCGGCGGCCGACCGCCCGGTGGCAGGCTCCTCCCTGTGGAGCGTGTGGAGCCGTGCGGACGCCGTCCCCGGGGCGGCGGAGACCGGGCAGCACGTGCTCCTGGCCCTCGTGCTCGGCTGCGCGGCGGTGCTGGTGCTCACCCTGCTCACCCGCCAGGAGCCCAGCGTCGTCCAGGTGGCGTTCCTGCTGCTCACCGTGCTGGTGCTCACCGGCCCGGGCTACTCGCTGGTCCACGCGCTGTGGCTCGCCCCGCTGGTGGTGCTCAGCCGGCGCAACTGGATCGAGTTCGGGGCCTGGCAGCTCGTCGAGGTGCTGTGGTGGACCACGCTGGTGCTGCCGGAGGCGGCGTGGCCGGTCCTGCCGTGGACCGGCCGCACGGGCTGGGACGCCCAGGACCTGCTGGCGGCCGTGCGGGTGCTGTTCCTGGTCTGGTTCCTGGTCGTGGTGGCCGTCGACGTCCTGCGCGGACGCCGGGCGATGCAGATCGGCGTACCCGAGGCGGAGTGAACGCCGGCGCCCCTCCTCCGGAAGAGGGAGAGCGGGCCCGCGGAGGGCCGCAGAGCTCATCCTTCCGAGGGTGCCGGACGGCGTCCCGGGTCCCGTAGGTTGAGGGTGGACCGCAATGACGAGTGCTCGGGAGGAGCGCCGGTGATCGAGATCGAGAACCTGACGAAGACCTACGGTGGCAAGACGGCGGTGGACGACGTCAGCTTCACCGTCCGTCCGGGCCGGGTCACCGGGTTCCTGGGGCCCAACGGGGCCGGCAAGTCGACCACCATGCGCCTGCTGGTGGGCCTGGAGTCCGCCACAAGCGGGCACGCCCGCGTCAACGGCCGCCCGTACGCCGAGCACCGCGCTCCGCTCTCGGAGGTCGGCGTGCTCCTCGACGCCAAGGCCGTCCACCCCCGGCGCACGGCCCGGGCTCACCTGTCCGCGCTCGCTGCGACCCACGGCATTCCCCGCTCCCGCGTCCAGGAGGTCGTGGACCTCACCGGGCTCGGCGCCGCGGCGGACAAGCGGGTGGGCGGCTTCTCCCTGGGCATGGGCCAGCGGCTGGGCATCGCCGCCGCCCTGATCGGCGACCCCCACACCGTGGTCCTCGACGAGCCCGTCAACGGCCTCGACCCCGAGGGCGTCGTGTGGGTGCGCCACCTCGCCAAGTACCTCGCCTCGGAGGGCCGCACGGTCTTCCTCTCCTCCCACCTGATGTCGGAGATGGCACAGACGGCCGACCACCTCGTGGTGATCGGCCGCGGCCGGATCCTCGCCGACGCGCCCATCGGGCAGCTGCTGGCCGGGGAGCGCAACCGCACCCGCGTGCGCACCACCGACCGGGAGGCCCTGCGCCGGGCCCTGCGGGAGGAGGGCGCCGAGATCACGGAGTTCGACGACGACGGGGCCCTGGTCACCGGGCCCGCGCCGCGGCGGATCGCCGAGGCCGCGCTGTCCGCCGGGGTGCTGATCTACGAGCTCACCCCGCAGACCGAGACCCTCGAGGACGTCTACATGGCCATGACGCAGGACGAGGTCGAGTACCGCTCCGGCGGCGCCCCCGTCGAGACCACCCGGGCGCCCTGGGCGGGCGCCGCCGCACGAACCGGAGACCGAGCATGAGCACCAGCACCTCGACCGCACCCCGCCCGGAGACCACCACCCCGGGCCCCACCGGGCACGCCGGCCCCGCGTTCGACGCCCGGCTGGGCTTCGGCCGGGTCCTGCGCTCGGAGTGGATCAAGTTCCGCTCCCTGCGCTCGCACTGGATCCTGCTGGCCGTGGCGCTGCTGCTCTCCCTCGGCTTCGCCGCCCTCTCGGCCTCCAGCACGCTGACCTTCATCGACATCAACGAGCAGGCCGCCCAGCAGCAGGTCGACGACATGCTGGACGGCCGCAGCCCGGAGGAGATCGGCCTCACCGAGGAGCAGGTCCAGCAGCAGCGGGACGAGTTCCTGGCCCAGTCCGAGCAGCAGATGGCGGAGGGCTCCGGCCTGTCCCTGCCCGACGGCATGGGCTTCGGCGAGTACATGGCCATGTCCAGCGCCAACGGCGGCCTGCAGCTGGTCATGCTGCTGCTGGGCGCGCTCGCCGTGCTGTTCATCGGCTCCGAGTACGCCACCCGGTCGATCCAGACCACCATGACGGCGGTGCCGCGGCGCACCCCGGTGATGCTCGCCAAGGTGGCGGTGCTCTCGGTCGTCACCTTCCTGTTCGGGCTGATCAGCGCCGTCCTGTGCCACCTGCTCGTCCAGCCGATCCTCGCCGGCGGGGACCTGGGCTACGACCTGTGGCAGGAGCCCATCCTGCTGAACATCCTCGCCGTGGGCCTGTTCTACATGATCACCGCGTGGCTGGGCTTCGGGCTGGGCGCCCTGCTGAAGTCCACCACCTGGGGGATCGTGGTGCTCGTGGTGCTGCTGCTGGTCCTGGAGATCGTCCTCTTCGCCCTGTCCTTCGAGTGGCTCGAGGACGCCAAGCCCTACTCCCCGGCCGCGGCCGGGGCCCAGCTCACCGCGGTGTACCAGCCCTCGGACGCCGTGCTCAACCACGTGGAGTCCGGTCTGGTCTACGGCGCCTGGGGACTGCTCTTCGTGCTCGCCGGGATCCTCGTCACGAAGAAACGCGCACTGTAGGGCTCCTCCGCCCACCGCCCCGGCGCCCGATCTACGATGTGAGCCGGTGGGCCGCCGCGCGGCCCGGAGCACCGGCGCGCGCCGGACGAACTGGCGTCGGACGGGGAGGCTGCGGTGACGGTGCCACGGGAACGGGAGCCCGGCGCGGTCCTCACCGCCGAGGACGCCCACGGGCTGCGCCGGACGCTGCTGACCTGGCTGGCGGCGGTCGTCGTCCTGGTCACCGGGCTGAGCTCGGCGTTCAACTGGTTCTTCGTGGACCGCGCCCCCCAGGACCCCGTGCACACCTGGCTCGGCGGCCTCGAGGACGGGCGCTCGCGGCAGCTGCTGTCCCGGGCGGAGGCCGTGGTCGCCGATCCCGCCCTCAACATCTTCGCCAACCGGGTCTACCGCAACGCGGCCGGGCGGATCAGCGGCCACGAGGTGCTCCGCGTGGACGTGCAGGGCGACCACGCCGAGATCCGGGCGCGCGTGTGGTGGGACGGGCCCGGGAGCGGGGACCGGGTCCGGGAGGAGGTGCACACCTACGGCGTGCACCGGGTGGAGCGCAGCGGTCCCTTCAATGACCACTGGGAGCTGGACGCCCCGGACGTGGCGCCCCTCGCCGTCCACCTCCCGGCGCCCCTGGACGAGATCTCCGTCAACGGGGAGAGCATCCGCCCGGACCCCGACGAGCGCGTGCCGGACCCCACCGGCCCCGGCGGCGCGTGGCGCTTCGAGGCCCTGCCCGGGGACTACGCGATCGGACTGCCCGGCAACTCCTACTACCGGGTGCCCGTGCCCCTGCCCCCGGTGCGGATGGCCTTCCGCGATCCGCGCCCGGCGTCCGTGGACCTGCGGATCGAGCCCTCCCCGCGGATGTGGCAGGAGACCGAGGAACGGATCACCCAGTGGCTGCGCACCTGCATGGCCTCGGAGGAGCTCGCCCCGGAGGGCTGCCCGGGCTCGGCGCGCCACACCGGTCCGGAGGGGTCCCCGGACGCCGCCGCGGGCCTTCCCGACGCGGACGAGGTGGCGGACCCGGGGATCACCGACGTCCGCTGGCGGCTCGTCTCCCGGCCCGCCCTGGTGCTGGTCGGCTCCCCGGAGGACCCCCTGCGCTGGGTCGCGGACCCGTACCGGCCCGCCGAGGCGCGGCTGAGCTACCTGGAGGACGGTGAGCCGGTCACGGAGCGCGTGGAGTTCCCGGTGCCCGCCACCGTGCGCTCCACCGGACAGAGCGCGGAGATCAGCGTGGGCCTGGAGTAGCCGCGGGCCGGACCGGGTCCGGCGTGCCCGCCCGAGGCCGCCGGCGGCGCCCCGGCGCGCGGCCGCCGAGCACCCGGCCGCCGAGCGCCCCACCCCCGAACATCCTGCTGCGGAGCACCCGTTCGGCCAGGAGCCAGTAGGCCACGCCCGCGGCGAGCGAGGCGACCACGGCCAGGACCGGGTGCACCGGCAGCAGCACGGGATAGACCAGCCAGTGCGTCAGGTAGATGCACAGGGACGCCGCGGCCAGCCGGCCGGTCAGGCGCCGCAGCCCCGCCGGCACGGGCAGGGTCGGCACCCACAGGAGCAGCAGGATCCCCACGGCCAGCGTGCCCTCCCGCAGCGCGCTGTCGAAGTAGCCCGGGATGCTCAGCACCGTCAGGGCCGACACCAGGCACCGCTGCAGCGTGGTCCGGGACCGGGCGGCAGCCCAGCCCAGGGCGAAGATCCAGAACACCGGGGCCGGTTTGGGCAGGCCGGGGTCCACCAGGTCGTAGCGGCTGAGCAGCCCCACGCCGAGCAGGAGCAGCGGGAAGGCGAAGGGGAGGCGCCGCTCGGCGCGGTCGGCCCAGGGCAGCGCCATGAGGGCCGTGACGGCCACCAGGACGTAGACGAGCATCTCGACGAACCAGAAGTGCCACTGGCTCGTCAGCTCCTGCGGGCCCACGATCCCGTTGAGCAGCACCACGTTGGCCGCCGTGTAGTCGTCGGTGAGCAGGTGGGCCACGGCGATGAAGGCCACGGAGGGGACCACGATCCGGCCCAGGCTGCGCAGCTGGCGCCGCAGGCGGGGCAGGCGCCGCCCGGTCAGCTGGAACCGGGCGAAGTTGTAGCCGGCCACCGCGAACAGCAGGTGGGCGGTCTGGAAGGTGAACAGCTCCACGTGGGTGCAGACGATGCACACGATCGCGACCGCCCGCAGGACGATGCCGGTCTCCAGGAACGACACCAGGCGCCGCCGGGGCCGGGCCGGCCGGGGGAGCAGGTCCCGGACGGGCGTGACGTGCCAGTCCGGCGGCAGGTGCCCGAGGGCGTGCTCCAGCCGGACCGAGGCCGCCACGTAGGACAGCGAGTCGCCCTCGAGGGAGACGAACGTGTCGTCGTCGTCGACGTCGGGGCGGTCCAGCACCTCCGCGAAGATCCGCTTGACGTCCTGCGGCCCCTCCGCCGCGCTGCCGGCGGGCGGGGTGGGAACGGTCCGGGGGGCGGCGAGCGCGGCGACGGCGGGATAGTCCACCTTGCCGGTGGCCAGGCGCGGCAGCCGCTCCACGGCGTGCACCGCGACGGCGGTGCGGGGCAGTCCCACGCTCTGGGCGAGGACCTTGCCCAACATCCGCGGGTCGTGGTCGCCCTCGACGGCGACCACGAGCCCTTCGTCCGCGCCCGAGCCCGGGCCCGATCCGGCGGCCGCCGCCGTCACGCCGAGCTCGGCGAGGGTGCGCTCGACCTGCCCGAGGTCCACGCGCAGGCCCACGATCTTCACGAAGCGGCTGCGCCGCCCCACGACCTCGTACAGCCCGTCGGGGTGCCGGCGGGCCAGGTCGCCGGTGCGCAGCTCCGCGACGGTGCGCCCGGCAGCGAGGTCGGCCGGGCGCTCGGCGTAGCCGAGCATGACGTTGGGGCCGGTGTAGACGAGCTCGCCGTCGGCCAGGTCCTCCACCGGTTCGAGGCGGAAGGCCCCGCCGGGCACGGGCACGCCGATGCACCCGGGGCGCTCGGCCGCCAGGTCGGGGGGCAGATAGGCCATCCGGGCGGTGGCCTCCGTGGCCCCGTACATGACGAACAGGTCCCAGCCGCGGCGGCGGCCGAGTTCGGCGTAGTGGCGGACCTTCTCGGGCGCCAGCCGCCCGCCGGCCTGGGTGACGCAGCGCAGCCGGGGCAGATCCATCCCGGCGAAGCCCACGCGCTCCAGCAGCTCGAAGGTGTAGGGCACCGCGGCGAAGGACGTGGCCCCGTGCTCGCGGAACAGCTCCCAGAAGCAGGGGTCGACCACCGACAGGTCCGTCAGCACGAGCCCGGCCCCGCGCAGCAGGTGGCTGTTGATCACCGACAGCCCGTAGCAGTAGGACATCGGCAGCGTGGTCGCGGCGCGGTCGCCGGGACCGATGGCCAGGTACTCGGCGATCGCCTCGGCGTTGGCGGCCAGGTTCTCGTGCGAGAGGCGCACCAGCTTCGGGGAGCCGGTCGAGCCGGAGGTGCTCAGCAGCAGCGCCAGGTCGGGGTGCAGGTCGTGGCAGGTGCCGGGGCGCCGCTCCTCCACCACGGGGGAGCCGTTGCCGGACCGGAGCACGACGTCGGGGTCGTAGGCGGCCACGAGGGAGGCCAGGGCCTCCGGCTTGTCCGCCGGGACCAGCAGCAGGGGGTGGCCCGCGGCGAGGGCGCCGAGATAGGCGACGAGGGAGTCGAGGTCGTTGGCCGCGGCCAGGACCGCCAGCCGGCGTCCACCGCCCAGGCGGGCGGCGACGGCGTCGACGCGCCCGGCCAGTTCCCGGTAGCTCAGCGTCCCGTCCCGGGTGAGGACGGCAGGACGGTCCCCGTGCCGGGCGAGCCCGGCCACGAAGGGGATGCGGGCCAGATCCGGTTGCGTGGTCACGGCGTCACCTCAGAGGAGTCGATCAGCGAAGAAAGGTCTGGTCCAGTTCGTCCGACATGGGGGAACGCCCCACCGGTGCCCCCGACCGGGTCCGCGGCGGGGCGGTGACCGCCCGGTCGTCGACGAGCAGCGTCGGGGTGGTGCCCGCGGCCACCGTCACGGCGACGGGGGTCCCCACGGGGTGGCGGACGTTGTGGGGCTGCCAGGAGCGCAGCGTCCGGCCGGAGGCCAGGCGCACGTGGTGGAGCACGAACGCGCCGTGGTACTCGACCGCCGACACCCGTGCGGGGGAGTCCGGGTCCGGGCGCAGGGCCACCTCGTGCGGGCGCAGCACCACGTCGACCGCCACGTCGCTGTCGGCCCAGCCCGGCACCGTGGAGACGATGCCGATCTCGCAGGTCAGCAGCGCCCGGTGCACCCGCGCCGGGAGGAAGTCCGCGTCGCCCATGAACGAGGCGACGAACCGGGTGCTGGGCTGCTCGAAGACCTTCTCCGGGGTGTCGGCCTGCTCGATCACCCCGTCGTGCATGACCACCACGCGGTGGCCCACGGAGAGGGCCTCCGTCTGGTCGTGGGTGACCAGCACCGCGGTGGTGCCGGTCTCGCGCAGCGTGGCCGTGGTGTCGCGGCGCACCTGGGCGCGGAGGGACTCGTCGAGGCTGGAGAACGGCTCGTCGAGCAGGACGACGGCCGGCCGGGGCGCCAGCGCCCGGGCCAGGGCCACGCGCTGCTGCTCGCCCCCGGAGAGCTCGTGCGGGTAGCGGTCGGCGAGGTGGCTCAGCCGCACGAGCTCGAGGACCTCCCCGACCCGCGCCCGGCGCTCGGCGCGCGGGGACCGGTCCAGCCCGAAGGCCACGTTCTTCGCGACCGTCAGGTGCGGGAACAGCGCGTGGTCCTGGAAGACCAGGCCGACCCGGCGGTGCTCCGGCTCCTGGAACCGGCGCCCGTCCGCCACCACCTCCCCCGCGATGCGGATCGTCCCCTCGTCGGGCCGTTCGAGCCCGGCCACCAGCCGCAGCGTCGTGGACTTCCCGCATCCGGAGGGCCCGATCAGCGTCACCAGCTCCCCGGGCGCCACCGTCAGGTCCAGGGCGCTGGCGCCGACGGAGTCCCCGTAGTGCTTGCTGACCCGGTCGAGGACCAGGGCGGGGGGCGCCTGCTCGGCGCGGGGTGCGCGGTCCGCGCTCACGGTCTGCACGGTCATCGGCCCACCTTTCCGTGGTGCTCGGCCCGGCGCGTCTGCCGGACCAGGACGAACACGGGCACGACCGCCGCCGCCACGATCACCAGCGCCGGCAGGGCCGCCCGTTCCCAGAAGTTCTCGCGGGCGAGCTCGTAGACCCACACGGACGTGGTGGTGAACCCGAACGGGCGCAGCAGCAGCACGATGGGCAGCTCCTTGACCGCGTCGATGAGCACGAGCACCAGGGCCACCGCCACGCCGGGGCGGGCCAAGGGCAGGTGCACCCGGGCCAGGACCCGCAGCGGGGAGGCGCCCAGGCTGAGCGCGGAGGAGGTGATCGTCGGGGAGATCTTGCCCAGGCTCGCGTCCACGGCCTGGTAGGCCGGGGCGAGGAAGCGGATCACGTAGGCGTAGAGGATCCCCAGGACCGATCCCGTCACCAGCAGCCCGGTGCCGCCCGGGACGCCCGCGCGCTCCAGGGCGGTGTCGAGCCCGGCGAAGGCGATGAGGACGCCGATGCCCACCACCGCGCCCGGGACGGCGTAGCCGAACGTGGTGAGCTGGGCCGCGGAGGCCGCCAGCCGCCCGCCGCTCATCCGCACGCCGTGCGCGATCGCCAGGGAGAGCACCACGCAGGCCGCGGCGGCGATCGCCGCGACCACGAGGCTGTTGGTCAGGTGGTCCGCGAAGCGGGGGTCGGTCAGGGTGGCGGGATCGCCGACCACCTCGCCGAGGGCCCACACGAGCAGCTGGAGCACGGGCAGGAGGAAGCCCGCGGACAGGGCGGCGACGCCGAGGAGGGTGGCGCCCCCGGCCCGCCACCCGGAGAGCCGCACCGGCTGCAGCCCCTGGCCGCGGCCGCCCCGCTGGTGGAACCGGGCCCGGCCGCGGAGCAGGCGCTCGCCGGCCAGGACGGCCACCGCGAAGAGCAGCACCAGCACGGCGAGCTGGGTCGCCGCGTGGAAGTCGAAGCTGCCCTTCCACACCAGGTAGACCCCCACGGAGACCGTCTGCACGTTGAAGTACTGCACGGTGGCGAAGTCGGTGAGCGTCTCCATCATCACCAGCGCCAGCCCGGCCGCCAAGGAGGGGCGGGCCAGGGGCAGCAGGACGCGGCGCAGCGCCCGGGCCCGGCCGGCGCCCAGCGTCCGGGCGGCGTCGTAGGTGCCTGCCGTCTGCTCGACCAGCGCGGCCCGCGCCAGGAGGTAGACGTAGGGGTAGAGGGTCAGGGTCATCACCAGGACCGCGGCGGGCAGCGAGCGCACCTCGGGCATCCACGCGTCCGTGCCCAGCACCGCCCGCAGGGCGGACTGCACCGGCCCGGAGACGTCGAAGGTGGACAGGAACACGAAGCCGAGGATGTAGGCCGGCATGGCCAGCGGCACGACCAGCAGCCACACGAGGACGTCGCGCAGCGGGAAGCGGTAGGCGGTGACCAGCCACGCCAGCCCCCCGCCCACGACCAGCGTCCCCGCCCCGACGCCGAGCATGAGCGTCAGGGTGGTGAGCACCATCCGGCCGAGCCCGCGCGGCGGGCTGCCCTCGCCCAGGCTGCCGAGGCCGTCGGCCACCACGGCCAGGACCGGGGTCGCCACGAGGACCGCGACGAGGACGACGAGGGCCGTCCACCACGGGCGGCCCGTGCCCGCGCCCCGGCGCGGGCACGGGACGGGTGGCCGGGCCTCGGCGAGGACGGCCGTCTCGGTCACCGGTATCCGGCCTCGGCCAGCAGATCGACCGCCTCGGCGTTGAGATCCCCGTAGGCCTCCGCGTTGAGCGGCATGCGCTCGAACTCCCCGAAGGCGGCGATCGTCGGCTCGGGCTCCACCGCGGGGTTGACGGGGAACTCGTGGTTCGCGTCGACGAACGCGTTCTGGCCGTCGGTGGCCAGCCACTCGATGAGCCGCTGCGCGTCCTCGGCGTTGTCGGACCCGTCGACCACGCCCGCCCCGGAGATGTTCACGTGGGTGCCGGCGCCGTCCTGGCTGGCCCAGAACAGGTCGACGTTCAGCTCCGGGTTCTCCTCGAGGGTGCGCGCCAGGTAGTAGTGGTTGTTGATCCCCACGTCGCAGGTGCCGGCGTCGATGGACTCGAGCAGCAGGACGTCGTTGCTCATGATCTCCACCCCGTTGGCCACCCAGCCCTCCACGATCTCCAGGGCCTTCTCCCGGCCGTGCAGGTCGATCAGGCTCGCGACCAGGGACTGGGTGTAGGCGGAGGTGGCGTCCCGCATGCACAGCCGTCCCTTCCACTTCGGGTCGGCCAGCCCGGCGTAGCTCTCCTGGGTGTCGAACTCGGCGGGGTCGACGTTGTCCGGGTTGTAGGTGAGCGTGCGCGCCCGCATCGCCAGGCCGAACCAGCGGTCCTGGGGGTCCCGGAGGTCCTCGGGCACCGCCTCGTCCAGGGCGGGGGAGGAGACCGCGGCGAGCTCGTCCTGCCGGGCGGCGTTCCAGAGGTTGCCCGCGTCGACGGTCATGAACACGTCCGCCGGGGTGTCGTCGCCCTCGGCCTTGAGCCGCTCGAGCAGCTCGGCGTCGTCGCCGCTGATGAACTCCACCGTGATCCCGGTCTCGTCCGTGAACTCCCCGAACGCGCCCTCGAGGTCGTAGTGCCGTGCCGAGTAGATCTGCAGGTCGGCGGGCTGCTCGCCCAGGCCGAGCGTGCCGCAACCCGTGACGAGCGCCGTCATCGCGGTCAGAATGCCGGTGGTGACGTACAGGGGGCGACGGCGCATCGGGGCCTCTTCCTCGGGCGCGGCGATCCGGGAGACCGCACGACGATCATTTGACAAGAAAAGCGTAGCCTAATCGGAATACCCCCGGGCCACGGCCGGCTCCGGGGGGCCCGCCGCCGACCCGACAGGAGCACCCGTGCCGCAGGATGCCTCGTTCACCGTCCGCCACGCCCCCGACCGGCACCGCTACGAGCTGCTCGACGGCGGCACGGTCGTCGGGGAGGCCCACTACCGCCCCTTCGGGACTCCGGCCGGACCCCAGCGGATCTTCTTCCACACCACGGTGGACGACGACCGGGAGGGCGAGGGCCTGGGCAGCCGGCTGGCCGCCGCCGCGCTCGAGGACACCGTGGCCGCAGGCCTGACGATCGTGCCCGTGTGCCCGTTCATCGCCGCCTGGCTGCGCGGGCGCGAGGATTTCACCGGGCACGTGGGCCCGGTGCGGCCCGAGCACCTCGCGGCCGTCCGCCGCCCGGAATAGCGCTTACCGGCCGGTCGTTGTGCTGGTCGAGGCCGTCCCCCGGGCGGCCCCCCGACATCCCGTCCGCACCGACGGCCCGCCCCGAGAGGACCCCCGTGGCTCCCGAGCCCGAGTACTACCGCCCCGTTCCGCTGAACGACGATCCCGGCCGCGCTGGGTTCCGCGGCGCGCCCTACGGCCAGCCGTTCGGGACCGGTCACCAGGCGCCCAGCGGGTATTCCCGCGCGCCGTACGGGCAGCCGTACGGGAGCGGCCCCGGCGTGCCCGCCGGGGCGCCCGTGGTGAACGTGGTGGGCGGCAAGTCCCTGCTCCTGGCCTACGTGCTGTGGTTCTTCCTGGGCTCGCTGGGCGTGCACAAGTTCTACCTCCGCCAGCCCGTCTGGGGCCTGATCTACCT
This sequence comes from Kocuria sediminis, assembly GCF_009735315.1. NCBI lineage: Bacteria > Bacillati > Actinomycetota > Actinomycetes > Micrococcales > Micrococcaceae > Kocuria > Kocuria sediminis. Next base: position 24,910 of record NZ_WOGU01000005.1, on the reverse strand, counting down.
GTTCCTGGGCGGTCTGGGCTGGAGCACCGTGGGCATCGGCATCGGCCTGCTCTTCCTCGTGCCGTGGGCGCTGCTGATGTTCCTGGACGTCTTCACCATGCCGTTCCGCACCGCCTTCGTGAACGCCTCGATCGCCCGGAGCGCCTACCGCCGGTGAGCGTCCCGCCGGGCGCCGGTGCCCCCGGCCGTGCGACCCGTTCGGCGCGGAGCCGCGGATGTAGTAGTGTTGTGAGGTCTGTGTGCCCGCCGCCCGACGTGCGGCGCCGGCGCGCGGACGACGCTACAGAACCTCCTGCTGCGGAAGGACCGCAGCCGCTCAGCCCGAAGGAGGTGGGTTCGAACATGCGTGAATACGAACTGATGGTGATCATCAACCCCGAGGTCGAGGATCGTGCCGTGGAGCCGACTCTCAAGAAGTTCCTCGAGGTCGTCACCAAGGACAACGGCACCGTCGACAACATCGACATCTGGGGCCGCCGTCGCCTCGCCTACGAGATCCAGAAGAAGTCCGAGGGCATCTACGCCGTGGTCCGCTTCACCGCGACCCCGCAGACCGCCCAGGAGCTCGACCGTGTGCTGAACCTCAACGAGGCGATCATGCGCACCAAGATCATCCGCCCGGAAGAGCAGAAGATCTCCGCCGAGTAAGGACTTCACAGGCTGATCGCCGAGGGTGCCCCCCGAGGGCCCACCGGTGAGATGCTGGAAATCCCCAGCACGTCCCGTACGACCGCGAACTTCTTCGACCCGGGAGGTCCACATGGCTGGTGACACCGTCATCACCGTAATCGGCAACCTGACCGCTGACCCCGAGCTGCGCTTCACCCCGTCGGGTGCGGCCGTGGCCAACTTCACCGTTGCGTCCACGCCCCGCACCTTCGACCGCCAGTCCAACGAGTGGAAGGACGGGGAGACCCTGTTCCTGCGCTGCTCCGTGTGGCGCGAGGCGGCCGAGAACGTGGCGGAGTCCCTGCAGAAGGGCATGCGCGTCATCGTCCAGGGTCGGCTCAAGTCGCGCTCGTACGAGACCAAGGAAGGCGAGCGGCGCACCGTCACGGAGCTCGACGTCGACGAGGTCGGTCCCTCGCTGCGCTACGCGTCCGCCAAGGTCAACCGCAACGCCCGCTCCGGCGGGCAGGGCGGCGGCTTCGGCGGCGGCGGCGGCCAGCAGGGCGGCGGCTTCGGCGGCGGCGCCCCGCAGGGCGGCGGTGGATTCGGGGGCGACTCCGGGTTCGGCGGCGGCCAGCAGGGCGGCGGCTTCGGCGGCGGCCGCGGTGGCGGCGGCGGGCGTCAGCCCGCTCCGCAGGCCGCGCCCCAGAACGATCCCTGGAGCCAGTCCTCCGGCGGCAACTACGACTGGGGCAGCGGACAGGACGACGAGCCGCCGTTCTAGGCCTTCCCCGCTTTTCCCGACACACACCCCATCCCGCGGTGACCAGCCGCGGGCTCCACTTGAAGAACAAGGAGCACCACGATGGCCAAGGCTGAACTTCGTAAGCCCAAACCAAAGCAGAACCCGCTCAAGGCTGCCAAAGTCACTGAGATCGACTACAAGGACGTTGCGCTGCTGCGCAAGTTCATCTCCGATCGCGGCAAGATCCGCGCCCGCCGCGTCACCGGTGTGACCGTGCAGGAGCAGCGCAAGATCGCTCTGGCGATCAAGAACGCCCGTGAGGTCGCGCTGCTGCCCTACTCCGGCGCCGGCCGCTGATCAGAGAGGACAGATACTCATGGCAAAGATCATCCTGACGACCGAGGTCACCGGCCTCGGCGCTGCCGGTGACGTGGTCGAGGTCAAGAACGGGTACGCCCGCAACTACCTCTTCCCGCGCGGCTTCGCGACCCCGTGGTCCCGCGGCGGCGAGAAGCAGATCGAGAGCATCAAGGCCGCCCGTGCCGCGCGCGAGGTCGCCTCGCTCGAGGACGCCCAGGCCCTGGCCCAGAAGCTGACCTCCGCCACCGTGACCATCCCGGTCAAGGCCGGCGCCGAGGGGCGTCTCTTCGGCACCGTCAAGGCCGAGGACGTCGCCCACGCCGTCGAGGCCGCCGGCCTCGGCTCCGTGGACAAGCGCAAGGTCGAGCTCAACCAGCACATCAAGACCACCGGTGTGTACCAGGCCTCCGTGCGCCTGCACGAGGACGTCAACGCGAACGTCGAGTTCGAGGTCGTCCCCGCCTGACCGGTCCCCCGGTCCTGCACGGCAGAAGGGCCCCCGCGGTGCGCCGCGGGGGCCCTTCCGCATGTCCGGGGGCCTCAGCGGGGCCGGACCCCTTCGACGACGACGTCGAGCGCGGTCGGCGTCGTGCGGACCTGCTCGGCGCGCAGCAGGTCCAGGCCCTTGCCCTCGAGCACGGCCACCGTCTCCTCCAGGTCCGGGCGCGGCACGGTCGGCGGCGGGCCCTCCACGCTGCCGGGGGCGTGGGTGATCCACAGCAGCCGTCCTCCGGGCACGAGCCACTCGGCCGCGCGGCGCAGCAGCGAGAGATCGTGCTGGAAGTAGACGGCGAGCACCAGGTCGAACTGGCGGGGCACCACGTCGGGCCCGGAGAGCTGCTCCTGCTCGGGGGTCCAGGTCCGCAGGTCCGCCACCAGGGCGCGGCCGGGCAGGCCCCGCTCGGCCAGCGCGTCGGCGAGGACGCGCGCGGCGCTGGGGGAGAAGTCGACGGCCGTGGGGTCGTAGCCCGCCAGGGCCAGGGCGAGAGTGTGCCGGCCCGTGCCCGCCCCGAGGTCGAGCGCGGCCGGGGTGCGGCCCGCGTGCTCCCCGGCCGTCCGCTCCAGGAGGGCGGCGACCTCCGGGTGCGGCCGGGTGCCGTCCGGGGAGTCCTTCCCGGAGGCGTACCGGTCCTCCCACATGCGCTGGCTGTCGTCCACGGGGCCTCCTCGGCGGCTCGGGCGCCCGGGGGCGCTCCTGGAGCGGTGTGCCGGTGCCGCGCAGATCCTCGGGGGACAATGAATGCATGCCGTCCCTGATCTCGCGCGTCACACCGTCCGCCCTGTACTGGTTCGGGGTGGGGTGCCTGCTCTTCACCGTACTGGCTTTCGTCGTCGCTTTCCTGGGAGGCAACTCCGGGGGAGCCGAGACCGCGATGACGGTCTTCGTGGTCGGCTTCGTGGCCGCGGCGGTGGGGGCCACCGTGACGGCGGTGGTCGCGCTGGCCGGAGCCGTCGGGTTCGCGGGCGCCCGGGTCCGCTTCCTGGTGCTGCTGGTGCTGTCCGTGCTGTGTCACCCGCTGCTGTGGCTGGGCGTGGTCTCCTCGGTGCTCTGAGGATGTCCGGGCGCGTCTGTGCTGTGGATGACACCGGCGATGTCCCGAGCGGTCCTGCACAGCCTGTGAGCAACTGTTTGCCCTAGTCACAACGGGAATGAAGCCCTCCTGTGGACAACTTTCCACAGGGTTTCCCCCACCCTGTGCACAGCCGCCCACGGCGTTTTCCACCGGTTGTCCACAGGGTGGAAAACTCGGTGGCGCTGTCGAGGCCCGCGGACGCCGACCTTTCCTCCCGCGGAGGACCCTGTCAGGCTGGGCGGGAGATCCGCACGGGCAGCCCGGCTGCCGGGGAAGGAACGGCTGATGAGCAGCACCACGCGCGTGGCCCTGGCACTGGGCAGCGGAGGTGCCCGCGGCTACGCCCACATCGGTGTGATCGAGGTGCTCGAGGAGCGGGGCTACGAGATCGTGACCATCGCGGGCAGCTCCATGGGGGCGCTCGTCGGCGGGCTGCACGCGGCGGGACGCCTGGACCCGTACGCGCAGTGGGTGCAGGGACTGACCCAGCGGGACGTGCTCCGGCTGCTCGATCCCTCGCCGTCGTCGCCCGGGGTGATCCGGGCCGAGAAGATCATGGCCAAGGTGCGCGAGCTGCTGGACGGCACCCTGATCGAGGACCTGCCCGTGCCCTTCACCGCCGTGGCCACCGACCTGCTGGCCCGCAAGGAGGTCTGGTTCCAGGAGGGTCCGGTCGACGTCGCCGTGCGGGCGTCGATCGCCCTGCCCAGCATCATCACCCCCGTCATGATCAACGGCCGGCTGCTCGCCGACGGCGGCATCCTGAATCCCGTGCCCATCGCCGCGACCGTCGCCTCGCGCGCGGACGTCACCGTGGCGGTCACCCTGTCGGGGGAGCGGATGCCCGGAGAGGGCAGGGTGCCGGCCCGGGAGACGGCCGCGGCGCGCCCCGCGGAGGAGCGGGCGGAGCGGTTCCGCCGCAGCGCCGCCCACCTCCTGGACCGGGAGCTGACGCGCACCGTCATGGACCGCATCGCGGAGACGCGCGGCCGCGGGGCCGCGGCCCGCGCCCGCCGGCTCGGGGAGGACCTCCCCGGGGTGGTCCCGGAGGAGCTCCCGCAGCTCCTCGACGACGAGCTCCTCGAGGAGGCGGCCGAGGACGTGCTCGGGGCCCTCCCCGCTGGCCTGCGCACCCTCGACGTCATGCAGCTCTCCCTCGAGGCGCTGCAGTCCATGGTGCTGCGCTACCGGCTGGCCGGCTACCCTCCCGACCTGCTCATCACGGTGCCCAAGCAGACCGGCCGCCTCCTGGACTTCCACCGCGCCGGGGAGCTCATCGCCTTCGGGCGCCGGGCGACCGAGGAGGCCCTCGACCGCGCCGAGGGCTTCCCGGCGCCGCGGCCCGGTCCGCGGTCCGCCCCCTAGGAGCGGCGGGCTGCCCGCGCCGAGGGTCGACGGCCGGTCACCGCGACACCGGGTCCTCCGGGGCCAGCAGGTGCAGCTCGGACCGCCGGGGCATGCCCTCCCAGTCGCCGGGCACCAGACAGGCGAAAGCCCCGACCTGTGTCGCGGTGCGCAGCCGCCGGTCGGCCTCCGCGCCCCCGAGCAGCTCCGCGAGGTAGCCGCCGACGAAGGCGTCGCCCGCGCCCACCGTGTCGACCACGCGCACCGGCACGGCCTCCCGGGCGTACTCCTTCCCGTCGATCAGTGCCAGGCACCCCTGGTCGCCGCGCTTGAGGACGGCCTGGGACGGACCCTCCGCGGCCATCCGGCGCGCGAGCTCCCGGGGGTCGGAGGCCGGGCCGACGGCGATCCCGGCCTCGTCGTCACCCGCGAAGACGATGTCCACCTTGGCCATGATGCGGCGGAACTGCTCACCGGCCTCCTCCCGCGACCACAGGGCGGCACGGTAGTTGAGATCGAAGGACACCGGGACGCCGGCCTCCCGGGCGAGGTCGATGGCGTGGTGGGTCGCCGCGGCCGCCGACGGCGACAGGGCGGGCGTGATGCCGGTGACGTGCAGCAGCCGCGCCCCCGTGACGAGATCGTCCGGCACGTCCTCGGGCTCGAGCCGGGAGCCGGCGCTGCCCGCACGGTAGTACCAGACCTTGAGCGCGTCGGCGGTTCGGCGCTCCTTGATCATCAGCCCGGTGGGAGCGGACTCGTCCCGGACGGGCACGACGTCGATCCCCTCGCCGCGCAGTTCGCGCACGACCAGCTCGCCCAAGCTGTCCGCACCGACACGTCCCACCCAGGCCACGGACGTGCCGAGGCGCCGCAGGGCGACGGCGACGTTGCTCTCGGCTCCGCCGATGCCGAGGCTCAGGGAGGGGACGTGGGGCAGGGGTCCGGGAGTGTCCGCCGTGAACAGCGCCATCGTCTCGCCGAACGTGACGACGTCCGGGGCCCCGCCGTGGACGACGCCGCTCATGCCGACTCCTTCGCCGCGACGGCCTCGGCCACGAGGGCGCTCAGCCTGCCGGCGCGGTCGGACAGCTCGCCGAGGTCCCCGCCCCGGAAGGCGTCCCGGAGCAGCGGCCCGCCCAGGCTCACGGCGAGCGCGCCGGCAGCGATCCAGTCCGCCGCGTCCTCGATCCCGACGCCCCCGGAGGGGACGACCTGGAGGTCCGGGAAAGGGCCTCGCAGCTGACCGATGTAGCCGGGACCCACGGTGGAGGCCGGGAACAGCTTCACGGCGGTGGCGCCCGCCTCCCATCCGGACAGCAGCTCGGTGGGCGTCAGCCCGCCGGGCAGCACGGGAACTCCTCGTGCCACCGCGCTCGCCACGACGGGCAGGGCCATCGTGGGGGTGACCAGGAACCGCGCTCCGCCGTCCATCGCACGCTCCGCCTGCTCCGGTGTGGTGACGGTGCCCACCCCGATCTCCGCCTCGTCGCCGAAACGGTCCACGAGCACGGGCAGCAGCTCGAACACGCCGCGGGTGCTCAGGGTGAGCTCGATGCTCCGCACTCCACCGCGCACCAGGGCCGCGACGACCGGTTCGTATTCGCGGGCGTGGTCGGCGCGCAGCACCGCGATGACCGGGTTCCGCCGCAGGTGCTGCGCCGCGGCAGCTCTGTCGACTGCGCTCATCGGGCCAGCCACCCCCCGTCGACGGGGAGGACCACGCCGTGGACGTAGTCGGCGGCGGGGGACGCCAGGAAGACGACCGCTCCGGCCAGGTCCTGGCCCACGCCCCAGCGGCCTGCCGGGATCCGGGCGGAGATCTGCTCGTTGCGCTCGCTGTCCGTCAGCAGCGCGGCGTTCATGTCGGTGGCGAAGTATCCCGGTGCCACGGCGTTGACGTTCACCCCGCGGCCGGCCCACTCGTTGCACAGCGCCTTGGTGAGCTGGGCCACGGCGCCCTTGGACGCCGCGTAGGCGGGGACCCGGTAGCCGCCCTGGAAGCTGAGCAGGGAGGCCAGGTTCACGATCCGGCCGTATCCGCGCTCCAGCATCGCGGGCGCGAACCCGCGGCACAGCTGGAAGACGGACCGCAGGTTGATGTTCATGACTGCGTCGAAGTCCTCCAGCGGGAAGTCGGTGGAGTCGTGCCGGATCTGCGTCCCCGCGTTGTTCACGAGGATGTCGACCCGGTGCTCGGCGAGCGTGTCCGCGATGGCCGCGGCGACGGACGCCTCGCTGCTGAGGTCCACGGCGACGTGGTCCAGCCGCGCACCGGCCGCCCGCGCCCGGTCGAGCAGTTCACCGGGGGGTGCGGCGCGCTGCATCGCGACGACGTTCGCGCCGGCCTCGATCAGGCCGGCGGCGATGCCGAGGCCGATGCCGCGGGAGGCCCCGGTGATGACGGCGGTTCGCCCGCTCAGGTCGAAAGGACTGGTCATGATGTGCGCACGCTCCTTGCACGGTCGTGGTCGAGGGGTGGCCGGGCGGGACTGACGAGGACCTTGAGCACGCCGCCGGCCGACATGGCCTTCTCGAAGGCTTCCTCGATGTCCTCGAGCGGGAAGACCTCCACCGGCAGGCGGCCCAGCCCCAGCGCATCGGTCTCCAGCAGCTGCACCGCCCGCTCCACGTCCGCGCGGGTGTAGACCCGGACGCCGACCACGGTGTTCTCCGCGAAGGTCAGGGCCTGGAGGTCCACCTCCGCGGGCTTCTTGTAGACGCCCACGAGGACGACCGTCCCCAGAACGGACACGGCGCGGCCGAGGGCGGCGGCCACGGAGGGGTGGGCGGCCGAGTCGAAGACGATGTCGGCGCCGTCGCCGTCGGTCGCGCGCAGGACGGCGTCCACCGGATCCGTGCCGGCGGGGACGGTGTCGAACCCGAGGCTCTCGGCGACCCGGCGCCGCTCCTCGCTCGGCTCGGCGACGAGGACGTGCCCGGCCCCGGCGTGCCGGGCCACCAGGGCGGTGAGCATGCCGATGGGCCCCGCGCCGAAGACCATGACCTGCTCCCCACCGGTCAGCCCGGAGCGGGCGACGGCGTGGACGGCCACGGCGAGCGGCTCGGCGAGAGCCGCCTCCAGCACGGGGACGTCGGGGCCGATCGGCACGAGGGCTTCCGGCGGCAGCGCCACGTACTCGGCGAGGGAACCCGGCTCGTCGATGCCGTAGAGCCCCAGGCGGCGGCACACGTGGGTGGCACCGCTGCGGCAGGCCGAGCACGTCCCGCAGGAGATCAAGGGCTCCACCGTGACGCGGGTGCCTGCCGCAGGGCCGGTCGGCGCAGCGGTCTCCACGACGCCGGTGATCTCGTGACCCATGATGAGCGGGGCCTGCGCTCGCGGGTGGGTGCCGTGCAGGATGGAGAAGTCCGTCCCGCACAGACCGGTGTACTCGACCCGGATCACAGCCCGGCCGTCGTGCGGCTCGGGCAGCGGCACCTGCTGGTTCTCCAGGCGGTCCGGGCCGGTCCACACGGCGGCCCGCATGGTGGCCCGGGTGGCGGACGTGGGGAGCGCGGATGTCATGAGAGCACCTCGGGGTTCAGGATGTTGCGCGGCGTGCGGCCCGCGCACACGTCCACCACGTTCTCGATGGTGCGGCGCTTGAGCTCGCTGTAGGACTCCTCGCTGTACCAGGCGGCATGCGGGGTGAGGACCGTGTTGGGCAGCCCGACGAGCGGACTGTCCAGCGGCAGGGGCTCCTCCTCGAACACGTCGAGGGCGGCGCCCTTGAGCCGGCCCGACCGCAGGGCCCGCACGACGGCCGCCGTGTCGACCACGCCGCCGCGGCAGGTGTTGACCAGCACGGCGCCCTCCTTGGTCCGGGACAGGGCGGCGTCGTCGACGAGGTGGTGGGTGCTCGCGTCCAGGGGGACGTGCAGGGACACGACGTCCGCCCGTTCCAGCAGGGCGTCGAACTCGACCGCCTCGATCCCCTCCTCCGCCTCCGTGCGCGGCGGGACGTGCGGGTCGCAGCCGATCACGGTGAAGCCCAGGGCGCGGGCCTTGACCGCGGTGGCGGCGCCGATCCGGCCCATCCCCACCACGCCGAAGACGAGCTCCTTGACCCGGTGCAGCGGCTTGACGGGCGTCAGTGCGTGTTCTCCCGCGCGCACGCCGCGGTCGAGCTGGACCACCCCGCGGACCAGGGCGAGCGCCAGTGCGACCGCGTGGTCGCTGACGTCCTCGGTGCCGTAGTCCGGTACGTTGCTCACCGCGACCCGGCGCGCCGTGGCCGCGTCGACGTCGACCGTGTCGACGCCGACGCCGTACCTGCCGATCGCCCGGAGCCGGGGGAGCGCCTCGAGGACGCGGTCGGTGACCGGGGCGTACTGCACCAGGATGCCGTCGGCGTCGCGCGCGGCCTCGATGACCTCGTCCTCGGAGCGGCACCGGGCCTGCACCACCTCCACCCCGTGCGCCGCCGCGACGTCCAGTTCCTCCTCGATCGTCTCGTGGTCACAGTCCGTGATGACGATCCTCATGCGCATCCACCCCTCACATCCATCGTTCGAGCACTGCCGTGATCGGGACCCCTGGTGCCGGACGCCGGGTGTGCCGGCGAACGGAAGCTGTCGGGGGAGTCCGTCACAGAAGCGATTTTCAACGTGACCCTAGACACACTAACCGAGGCGTGCCACAGTAGGAAACCGGTTTTCTAAACAGTTTTCCGAGAACTCCCCACCGCTGGAAGGTGCCCATGGCGAAGATCGAGTCGGTCGTCACCGACCACTACCGCGTCCCTCTGCCCGTCAAGCTGACCGACAGCATGCACGGCGACATGGACGACTTCGAGCTGATCACCGTCCGCATCACGGACACGGACGGGGTCCAGGGAATGGGCTACACCTACACCGTCAACGCCGGCGGCGCGGCGGTGGCGGTGATGATCGACCGGTACCTGTCCGACGTGCTCGTCGGCGCGGACCCGGAGCGCATCGAGGCGCTGTGGGAGAAGATGTGGTGGCACCTGCACTACGCCGGCCGCGGCGGGCACCAGACCTCGGCGATCTCCGCGATCGACGTCGCCCTGTGGGACCTCAAGGGCCGCCGATCGGGCATGCCGCTGTGGAAGCTCTTCGGCGGCTACGACCCCAAGGTCCCCGTCTACGCGGGCGGCATCGACCTGCAGTTCAGCACGGAGCGCCTGCTCGAGCAGGCCGACGGCTTCCTCGAGCAGGGCTTCCGGGCCATCAAGATGAAGGTCGGCCGCGCCAACGTGCGCGAGGACGTCGAACGGGTGCAGCGCATGCGGGAGCACCTCGGCGACGAGTTCCCGCTCATGGCCGACGCCAACATGCGCTGGAGCGCCGACCAGGCCATCGCCGCCGCCCGGGAGCTCCGCGCGTTCGACCTCGTCTGGCTCGAGGAGCCGACCATTCCCGACGACCTGCCCGGCCACGCCCGCATCCTGCGCGACGGCGGCATCCCCGTGGCCGGCGGGGAGAACCTGCACACGCTCCACGAGTTCCGGGCCGCCATCGACGCGCGGGCGATCTCCTATCCGGAGCCCGACGTCAGCAACTGCGGCGGGATGACCGTCTTCCGGAAGATCGCAGGCCTGGCCGAGGCGCACAACCTTCCCGTCACCAGCCACGGCGTGCACGACCTGACCGTGCACTGCCTGGCCGCCGCCCCGAACCGCGCCCACATGGAGGCGCACGGGTTCAGCCTGGAGCCCTACATCGCCGAGCCGATGCCCGTGGTGGACGGTTTCGTCACGGCCCCGGACGCACCCGGGCACGGCATCGACCTCGACTTCGCGGCCCTCGAGCCCCACCGAGCCTGATCCACCCACCCTTTCCGTACCAGCAAAGGACGATCCCATGGCACGCACGCACATTCTCCGCACCACAGCTGTCCTCGCTGCGGCGACGACCATCGCTGTCACCGGCTGCACCAAGAGCGCCGAGGAGGCCTCCGGCGGCTCCGGGGGCGCGGCCACCAGCGAGGAGGCCTCGCAGGTGATCGAGCGGACGTCGTCGGAGACCTGCACGAACCCGTCCCCCTCGGACATGCAGCTGTCGGAGATGAAGGTGGGCTTCTCCCAGTCGGAGAACGAGCAGAACCCCTTCCGCGCGACGGAGACCGAGTCCGTGCGCGCCGCCGTGGAGGAGAACGCGCAGGAGCTCGTGTACACCAACGCCAACAGCGACCAGGCCAAGCAGCTCAGCGACATCCGTTCGATGATCAACCAGGGAGTCGACGCGCTGATCGTCGCCCCCATCAGTGCCACCGGACTGCAGAGTGCCTTCGACGCGGCCAACGAAGCCGGCATTCCGGTCGTGACGATCGACCGGCAGACCGAGGGCACCCCGTGCGAGGACTATCTCACCTTCCTGGGCTCCGACTTCCGGGAGCAGGGGGTGCGTGCGGCCGAGGCCATGGTCGAGGCCATCGACGGTGAAGGCCGCATCGCCGAGATCCAAGGCGCGCCGGGAAGCGACGTCGCGACGTTGCGCACCGAAGGGTTCGAGTCGGTCATCTCCGAGAACCCGGACATGCAGATCGTCGCCCAGCAGCCGGGCAACTGGTCCACCAGCGAGGCGCAGCAGGTCATGAGCCAGCTCCTCATCTCCAACCCCGACATCAACGGTGTGTACACGCACAGCGACACCATGGCCCTCGGGGCGCTGACCGCGATCCAGAACTCCGGCAAGACCGCGGGAGAAGACATCCAAGTGGTCTCCATCGACGGCACGCGGGACGCCGTCTCGCGGGTGGCCGAGGGGGAGATCCATGCCGTCGTGGAGACCAACCCGCGGTTCGGGCCGGCGGCGATCCAGATGCTCGAGGACTGGTTCGCCGGTGAGGAGGTGCCGCAGGAAGTGATCATGAAGGATTCCCTCTACACCGAGGACAACGCTCAGGAAGCCCTGGACTCCGGGAAGGCCTACTGACCCGGGCCTCGACCGGTTGAGCCGAACGAGAAGAGACATCGATGTCCCAGCACGAGAAACCAGTAGTTCTGGAAGCCCGAAACATCCACAAGTCCTTCAACGGGGTGCACGCCCTCGAAGGCGCCTCCCTGACGCTGCGGGCCGGGGAGGTGCACGGACTCAACGGGGAGAACGGCGCCGGAAAGTCCACCCTGATCAAGATCATCACCGGGTTCCACCAGCCGGACGAGGGGGAACTGCTCCTCGACGGTGTCCCGGTGTCCTTCGGCAAACCGTTGGAGTCCCAGCACGCCGGTGTGAACACCGTGTACCAGGAGATCAACCTGATCCCGGAGCGGACCGTGGCCGAGAACATCCTGCTCGGCCGGGAACCGCGCCGGGCGGGGCTGCTGGACAAGAAGGCTGCCGTCGAACAGACCCAGAAGATCATGGACCGCTTCGAGCTGAGCATCGATCCGCGCAGCAAGCTCTCCTCCCTGGGCCTGGGCCTGCAGCAGATGGTGGCCATCGTGCGGGCCGTGGCCTTCGAGGCCAAGGTCGTGATCCTCGACGAGCCGACGTCCGCGCTGAACGGCAACGAGATCGAGGTGCTCTTCAAGGTCATCCGCAGGCTCCGCGACGAGGGCGTCGCCCTGCTGTTCGTCAGCCACCGGATGTCCGAGCTCTACGAGCTGTGCGACCGTTTCACCGTCCTGCGGGACGGGCAGTTCGTCCTGGAGAGCACCCCGGCCGAACTCCCCCGGGCCGAGCTGGTCAACGCGATGCTCGGCGGCGTCGAGCTGACGGAAGGCGCCGACGACCCCGACCACGAACGGGAGCGGATCGACCGTCTGGCTCACGCCGAGATCGGGCTGTCGGTGCGCCGTCTGAACTGGACCAGCCGTGTCCGTGATGTCTCCTTCGACGTGCGCAAGGGCGAGATCGTGGGCCTGCTCGGACTGCTGGGGTCAGGGCGCACCGAGACCTGCAAATCGATCTACGGTGCGGTGAAGGCCGACAGCGGTGAGATCCTCATCGACGGCAAGCCACTGACCCGGCCCACACCCGCCAAGGCGCTGGCCGCAGGGTTGGCTTACCTGTCCGAGGACCGCCGAAACGAAGGCATCTTCCCCGGGCTGAGCGTAAAGGAGAACATGACGGCAGCCGTGCTCCGGAAGATCTCCACGTTCGGTCTCGTGCCCCGGTCCGCGCAGGACGACCTCGTGCAGCAGTACTCCGAGGAGCTGCGCGTCAAGGCCGCCGACAGCGAGCAACCCGTCAGCGAGCTCTCCGGCGGCAACCAGCAGAAGGTCCTGCTCGCCCGCTGGCTGGCCATCGACCCGAAGGTCGTCCTGCTGGACGACCCCACCCGCGGCATCGACGTGGGCGCGAAGGCGGAGGTCCACCGGGTGGTCCGGGCCCTGGCCGACCGCGGCATCGCCGTGGTGATGACCTCGAGCGAGACCGAGGAGCTGCTGTCACTGTGCGACCGGCTGATCGTCCTCAACGAGGGCCGGGCCACCGGCGAGATGGATCCGCACGACATCGAGTACGAGGACATCCTGTCCCTGCTGGCCGGCCAGGGGGCCCAGACCGAGGCCGGGACACCACCTGCTGGAGGAACCGCATGACCACGCAGACACAGGAGCAGACGGCTCCAGGCCAGACACAGAAACCGCCGAGGCACGGCACCGCGCTGGAATGGGCAGGCAAGTACTCCGTCTACCTCGCCCTGGTGGCGCTGGTCCTCGTCAACCTCGTCGTGACCAACGGCTTCGCCAGCGTCCTGACGCTGGAGAACATCCTCTTCGGCGCGGCACCCATCATCCTCATCGCCGTGGGCCAGACCCTGGCGATCGGCACCGGGGGCATCGACCTGTCCGTCGGCTCAGTGATGGCCTTCTCCTCCGCTGTGATCGCCCTGTACCTCGGCTACGGAGAGGTCGCGGCGCTGATCATCGCCGTCCTCGCGGCAGCATTGATCGGCACCTTCAACGGGTCCTTGATCGCGTTCCTGAAAATCAATCCGCTGATCACCGGGCTCGGCCTGCTGGTGGCGGTCCGCGGTCTCGCCCAGGCGGTCTCCGGCGGCTCGCGCAACAGCATCCCACCGGGGGGCCTCTTCACCTGGCTGGGCACCGCCGCGTGGTCCGGGATCCCCGCCGTGGCAGTCATCGCCTTCGCGGTGGCCGGGATCGTCGCACTGCTGGTCCGCCGCACCACGTTCGGCCGCTACGCACTGTTCGCCGGATCCAACCGGGACGCCGCCTTCCTGACGGGCACACCGCGCAACACCATGCTGGTGAGCATCTACACGCTCAGTGCCACGCTCGCCGGAATTGCCGGCGTCATGGCCTCGGCTCGCATCGGCGCCTCGGACCCCAGCTTCATCGGCATCAACCTCGAACTGACGGCCATCGCGGCGGTCGTGATCGGCGGCACCCCGCTCGTCGGAGGACGAATCACCGTCCTCGGGACCGTGGCCGCCGCACTGTTCCTGCAGCTGATCGACACGACATTCGTGATGAACGACATCAACTTTGCCTACGCCCAGATCCTGAAGGCTGCGCTCATCGTGGCCGCCCTGTATCTGCAGCGTTCGTGGAAGGACGCACGATGACCACCACGGTCTCCTCTCGCACGACCTCCGATGCCACGGCCAGGCGCCGGCGACTGCTGGAACTCGTCCAGTCCTACGGCGTGATCGGCGCGCTCCTCCTGCTCGGACTCGTCGCCACGGCCTTCTCGCCCAGCTTCGCCAACCCGGGCAACCTCACCGGCATCGTCACGGCGGCCTGTTTCATCGGCCTGATCACCATCGGTCAGAGCTTCGTGCTCATCTCCGGCGGGATCGACCTCTCCGTCGGATCGATGGTCGGGCTCGGAACGGTCGTCGCAGCCCTGGCCGCCCCGTACGGGTGGGGTCTTGCCCTGACCGCTCCCATCCTGGCGGGTGCAGTCATGGGGCTGATCAACGGGCTGCTGATCGGCAAGGCCCGCATGGCGCCGTTCATCGTCACGCTCTCGGCGCTGCTCGCGGTGAAAGGCATCGCCCTGGTCCTCGCGGGCTCCAGCATCGTCATCACCGGAGGGACCTTCACCACGATCGGCAACGGTTCCCTGCTCGGAGTCTCGAACCTGATCTGGATCCTCCTCGCCGCCTTCGCCCTGGCTGCCCTGGTGCTCAATCGAACCACCTTCGGATCGAGGGTCTTCGCCCTGGGCGGGAACGAGGACGCGGCCAAGATGCTGGGCGTGGACGTGGGCAACGTCAAGGTCGCGGTCTACACGATCAGCGGCGCACTGGCCGGTCTGGCCGGAGCGCTGCTCGCGTCCCGCCTCTCCTCCGGCGTCGCCACGCTCGGCACCGGCTACGAACTCCGTTCCATCGCGGCAGCCGTGATCGGAGGGGTCCTGCTGACGGGCGGCGTGGGCAGCATGCTCGGCGCGCTCTGCGGCGCCCTGCTCATCGCCACCATCGGCAACGTCATCAACCAGATCGGCTCCCTCAACGCCTACTACCAGGATCTGGCCACCGGCCTCTTCCTCGTCCTGGCCGTCGTGGTCCAGGGCGTCCTGACCAACCGGCGCAGACAATGACCGCGTCCGCGCCGGGCCACCGCCACACACCACTCACCACCACGAAGGGAAACAGCATGGGAACGCTCGAGAACAAGGTCGCCCTCATCACCGGCGCAGCCTCCGGCATGGGCAAGGCGATGGCACACGGCTACGCGGCCGAGGGAGCGCACGTCGTCATCGCGGACCTCAACCTGGCCGGCGCCGAGGCCGTGGCCGAGGAGATCCGCAGCGCCGGGGGCGCGGCATCGGCCAAGGCCTTCAACGTCACCGACACCGAGGCGTCGAAGGAGCTCGTGGACGCGATCGTGACGGAGCAGGGAAGCCTGGACATCCTCGTCAACAACGCCGGCATCGGCTTGATCAAGACCGTGTGGGAGACGACGCCCGCGGAGTGGGACAGGATCTTCGACGTCAACGTCAAGGGCCTGTTCTTCCTCTCCCAGGCCGCCAGCGAACCGATGCGCCGGCAGGGCAGCGGGAAGATCATCAACATGGCCTCCGTGGCCGGCCGGCGCGGCGAGGGCCTGGTGTCGGCGTACTGCGCGTCCAAGGCCACGGTCATCTCCATCACCCAGTCCGTGGCGCTCGCCCTGGCCCCCTACGGCGTCAACGTCAACGCCATGGCGCCCGGCGTGGTCGACACCCCCTACTGGAAGGAGGTCGACAAGCAGTTCGGTGAGATCACCGGCAAGGCCGAGGGCGAGACCTTCAAGAGCGTCGCCGAGACCATCCCGCTCGGCCGCACCTCCGTGCCGGCCGACGTCGTGCCGCTGGCGGTCTTCCTCGCCGGACCGGGCTCCGACTACATCACCGGCCAGACGTACAACGTCGAGGGCGGCACCTACTTCAACTGACGGTCCCCGGCCGTCATGAGCACAGCCCCCGGCCCGACCCGGCGCCGGGAGGGACTCCAGCCACGGACACAGATGGAGGACATCTTGACCACCACGACAACGACTTCGATCCTGGGCAGCGGCACGCTCCTGGGGCCCGAGCCCAGGATGCTGGTCGGAGGCGAGTGGATCTCCACCCCCGCCACCCGCCCCGTCGACAACCCGGCCACCGGCGACGTCTTCACCGGCGTGCCCGAGGCCGAGGAGGAGCACGTCGACCAGGCCCTGCGGCGCGCCCGGGCCGCGCAGCGGACGTGGGGCCGCCTCCCCCTGGCGCAGCGCGCCGACGTCCTCGCCGAGATCGTGCGGCAGGTCGACCTGCACGCCGAGGAACTGGCCCGGATCGTCGTCGCCGAGCAGGGCAAGACGATCACGGAGGCGCGGGGGGAGATCCAGGGCGTCAAGAGCTTCTTCGACTTCGCCCTCAGCCAGAAGTACCGCAACGTGGGCGAGGTCGTGGCGCCGTCCCGGCCCGGGGCCCAGCTGACGATCCGGGAGGAGCCGGTCGGCGTCGTGGTCGCGATCATCCCCTGGAACTTCCCCGCGGCGATCTTCGCGCGGAAGGTCGCCCCGGCGCTCATGGCCGGCAACGCCATCGTCCTCAAGCCCAGCGAGGTGACGCCGCTCTCGGCGCTGGCCATGGCGAGGGTCTGCCAGCTGGCAGGGGTGCCGGACGGTCTCCTCAGCGTCGTCACCGGCCCCGGCCGCAGCATCGGCAAGGCCCTCGTGGAGCACCCCGTCACCGACATGGTCACCGTGACCGGGTCCACCCGGGCGGGCCGCGAGATCCTCGCCCAGGCGGCCGAGAAGATCATCCCGGTCTCCCTGGAGCTGGGCGGCAAGGCCCCCGTCATCGTGTTCGACGACGCCGACCTGGACCTGGCCGTGCAGGACGCCTTCGAAGCACGGTTCTGGAACTGCGGGCAGGTCTGCACCTGCAACGAGCGCACGTACGTCCAGCGGGGCGTGTACGACGAGTTCGTCCGGCGCTTCGTCGACAAGGTGCGGAGTCTCAGGGTCGGGGACCCCACCGACGAGTCGTCCCAGATGGGCCCCAAGGTCTCCGCGCCGGAGTGGGCCAAGGTCAAGGAGTTCGTGGACAACGCCGTCGCCGAGGGCGCGAAGATCGAGATCGGGGGCGACCGGCCCGACGGGGTCGACGAGGGCGGGTACTGGTTCGCCCCCACCGTGCTGACCGGTGTCACCAACGACATGGAGATCGTGCAGCACGAGGTCTTCGGCCCCGTGCTGCCGATCATCCCGTTCGACACCTACGAGGAGGTCATCGAGTGGGCGAACTCCACGGTCTACGGGCTCACCTCGCACGTGTACACGGAGAACATGCGGGTCGCGATGACCGCCACCGACGACCTCGAGTTCGGCGAGGTCTACATCAACCGGATCGGTCCCGAGGAGGTCGGCGGCTTCCACACCGGCTGGAAGCTCTCCGGCATGGGCGGTGACGACGGCCAGCACGGGTTCGAGCGCTACACCCACCGCAAGACCGTCTACGTCGACTACGGTCCGCAGCGGTAGGGCCCACCTCCGGCCGGCAACCGGGCGGAGCGCCGGGTCCCTCGCACGAGGACCCGGCGCTCCCGTCCCGATCGCCCCCGGACGCGGGACGGTCGGCGTCGTGGTTCACTCGAACCACGGGCGGCACCGGACCGGGTCCGGAAGCCCGTCGTCCACCGCACACACCGACCTGCAGGGGGAGCAGCCGTGGAACCCGCCACGCCCGTCCGGACGCGTGTCCGTCTCGTCGACGTCGCCGAGCTGGCCGGAGTGACGAAGTCGGTGGCCTCGCGCGTCCTCAACGGGGACACGACCATCAACGTGCGACCCAGCACCAAGCAGCGGATCCTCGATGCCGCGCGGACCCTGAACTACGCGCCGCACGCCGGGGCCAAGGCCCTGGCCGGCGCCCGGACCAAGGCCCTGGCGCTGCTGGTCCCGGACCTGATGAACGCGGTCTACGCCCGGATTGCGCGCGGCGCCTATCAGCGTGCCCGCGAGCACGGATACGTCGTGCTCCTCGCGGAGGACACGGTGGACTCGAACGCCCAGTCCGACTACACGGACCTGGTCGGCGCCGGACGCGTGGAGGGACTGCTCATCGCCTCCGCCCGGCAGGGACACCCCCTGCTGGACTCCGGGCAGCTCGACGCCATTCCCCACGTCTTCGTCAACCGCTCGGTGCCTGGCTCGGGACGGAGCCTGACGGTGGACCTGCAGGGCGCGAGCCAGATCGCGTTCGACTACCTGAAGGGCCTCGGCCACGAGCGCATGGCCCACATCTCCGGACCCGGTGTCCTGATGCCCGCGCAGGAGCGCGAGAAGGGCTTCGTGGCGGCCGCCTCTGCGGCGGGCTACCCCGCACCGTTCGTGGTGCGGGAGATCTTCGACGAGGCAGGCGGCTTCCGCGCCGCCCAGCAGATCATCGAGGCGCGGCCCGACGTCACAGCCGTCTACGCCGGGACCTTCTCGCAGTCGGTCGGCGCCCTGAAGGCGCTCCGGCGCTCGGGCGTCGACGTCCCAGGCGACGTGTCCGTGCTCTCCTACGACGACCTGCCTCTGGCGGAGTACCTGGAACCGTCGCTGACCACCATGTCGCTCCCCCTGCTGGGACTGGGACAGCTGGCCGTCGATGCCCTGGTGGCCCAGCTGCAGGGGACGCCGCCGCGGGACATCGTCCTGCCGGAGAAGCCGATCATCCTGGAGCGCGAGTCGACGGCGACGGTGAGGTCTCCCGGCACCGCGTGACCGCGGGGCTCCCCGCCCGCAGCCACGGCCCGGCGCCCCCGTCCAGGAGCGCGTCGCCGCAGCCTCACTGCTCCCGCAGCAGCGCCTCCACCGTCCGGGCGAGGTCCAGCAGGACGGCGTCCGAGCCCGGACCGCCCGCCAGCTCGAGGCCCACGGGCAGTCCCGCCACGGTGCGCCCGGCGGGAAGGCTGATCCCCGGTGTGCCGATGATGCCCGCGAGGTCGGAGTGGCGGGTGAAGGTCTCGAACGTGGGCACGCGGCGGCCGTTGAGCTCCACCGTCTCGTCGTCGCCGAGCGGGCGGGCCGTCACCGGGCAGGTCGGCTGCACCAGGGCCGTGACGCCCCGGGCCTCCAGCGCCCCGGTGTACAGCCGCAGGGCCAGCCGGCGCGCCTGCTGGGCGGCCCGGTACTCGTCCTCGGCGGCGCGGAACACCTCGGCCAGCTCCCAGATCCGCCGGACGTCCGGGCTGCCGATCCCGCCCCGGACCTGCTCCAGGGAGTGTCTGCCGCCCCCGTCCGCCAGGTACGCCTCCAGGTCCGGCAGGAACTCGTGCAGGGCGATCGCCATCCCGGCGGGAGCCGCGTGGTCCCGGGCCGGGGAGATGTCCACCTCGACGAGCTCCGCGCCGGCGGCCTCGAGCGTTCGCAGGGCCGCGCCGAACACCGTGTCCACCCCGGGCTCCAGGTCCCGGAGGAACAGCTCGGGGACGCCCAGCCGGACTCCGTGCAGCGGGCCGGGACCGCCGTCGTCGACCTCCAGGTGCCGGGCGGGGGGCGGACCGCTCGGGCGCTCGCCGGCCAGCAGCGCGTCCAGCAGGACGATGTCGTCCACGGTCCGGGCCATGGGGCCGATCGTGTCCCGGGAGTGGGCGATCGGCAGGACGCCCGACGACGGATAGCGGCCCAGCGTGGGCCGGAACCCCACGATCCCGCAGAGGGCCGCGGGGATGCGGGAGGAGCCGCCCGTGTCCGCGGCGACCGCCGCCGGGACCAGGCCGACCGCCACGGCCACCGCCGAGCCCCCGCTGCTGCCGCCGGCGGCCAGCGCGGGGTCCAGCGGGTGGTGCACCGGGCCGAAGGAGCCGTTGTTCGAGGTGATGCCGAAGGACAGCTCGTGCAGGTTGGTCTTCAGGAACAGGAGGGCGCCGGCCTCCCGCAGACGCCGCACCGCGGGGGCGTCCCGGACCACCACGTGGTCCTCCAGCGCCCGCGTGCCGCCCGTGGTGGGGAACCCGGCCACGTCCACGATGTCCTTGACGCCCAGGGGGATCCCCGTCAGGGGACCCCACGTCTCCAGGCGGTCCAGGGCGTGGGCGAGGGCCCGCGCCAGCTCGGGGTCCACGCTGATCACGGCCCCGAGCCGCTGGGCCGGCGGCAGGCGCTCCAGCAGGGCGTCGAGGTGCTCCACATGGCTGATCCGGCCCGCGGCCAGCTCCTCCCGGGTGGTGCGGATGTCCCACGAACAGGGACCGCTGAGGTCTGTGGTGAGCGTCATGGTCCATGGTGTCCACGGACGCCACCGGGCGGCAAGCGGTGTCCGCGGTCGGTGCGAGAATGGTGGGGCCGCCCGCAGACGAGGCGGCGTCGTCGTTCGTTCGCCCGTGCCCCCGCGCGGGCGCGGGGAGAGGTGGGCACGTGTCGGAGCAGTCGTCCGGGAGCGATCGGGAGTTCGGACGGACCCCGCCGCAGGACAACGTCGCGGAGCAGTCGGTGCTCGGCGGCATGATGCTGTCCAAGGACGCGATCGCGGACGTCGTGGAGGTGCTGCGCGGCGTCGACTTCTACAAGCCGGCCCACGAGTCCATCTACGAGGCCGTCATCTCCCTGTACGGGCGCGGCGAGCCCGCCGACGCCATCACGGTGGCCGACGAGCTGACCAAGCGCGGCGAGATCGAGCGCGTGGGCGGACCCGCGTACCTGCACACCCTCATCTCCTCCGTCCCGACCGCCGCCAACGCCGGGTTCTACGCCGAGATCGTGCGCGAGCGCGGGGTGCTGCGCCGCCTCGTGGAGGCCGGCACGAAGATCGTGCAGCTGGGCTACAGCTCCGACGGCGAGGTCGACGACATCGTCAACGCCGCCCAGGCCGAGATCTACCAGGTGGCCGAGCGGCGCTCCTCCGAGGACTACACGGTGCTCAAGGAGGTCATCGAGTCCACCGTCGATGAGATCGAGGCCGCCGGTTCCCGCGGGGAGGGCATGCGCGGGGTGCCCACCGGCTTCATCGAGCTCGACGAGCTCACCCAGGGCTTCCAGGGCGGCCAGATGATCGTGATCGCGGCGCGGCCGGCGATGGGCAAGTCGACGCTGGCCCTCGACGTCGCGCGGTCCGCGGCGATCAAGCACAACCAGACCACGGTGATCTTCTCCCTCGAGATGAGCCGCAACGAGATCGCCATGCGTCTGCTCTCCGCCGAGGCGACGCTGAACATGCAGGACCTGCGCAAGGGGCGCCTGCAGGACGAGCAGTGGGCGAAGATCGCCACCACGATGGGCAAGATGGACTCCGCCCCGCTGTTCATCGACGACTCCCCGAACATGTCGCTGATGGAGATCCGGGCGAAGTGCCGCCGGCTCAAGCAGAAGCACGACCTCAAGCTCGTGGTGCTGGACTACCTCCAGCTGATGAGCTCGGGCAAGAAGGTCGAGTCCCGTCAGCAGGAGGTCTCGGAGTTCTCCCGTGCCCTCAAGCTGCTGGCCAAGGAGCTCGAGGTGCCGGTCATCGCGCTGTCCCAGCTGAACCGTGGCTCCGAGCAGCGCCAGGACAAGAAGCCGATGGTCTCGGACCTCCGTGAGTCGGGCTCGATCGAGCAGGACGCCGACATGGTGATCCTGCTGCACCGCGACGACGTCTACGACAAGGAGTCCCCGCGCGCGGGCGAGGCCGACGTGATCGTGGCCAAGCACCGCAACGGTCCCACGAAGACGATCGTGGTGGCGTTCCAGGGCCACTACTCCCGGTTCGCCAACATGGCCCACGAGGGGCTGTAGAGCGCGTCCGGCGTCCGGCCGGACGCGAGCTCGGATCTCGGTGCCCACCGCACACGGGCCGCTTGCAGGGGTCCCTCGCCGGAGGTACATCCGGCGTCCCGGAGGATGACCGGATCCGTCCGCGCGCCGCGTCATTCGGCGTCCTCGTGCACCGCAGCGCGATGGCCACCTGGGCATTCGCTCTCCGCAGGCGTCGATCAGGACACCGTCGGTGCGGCGAGCCGCCCGTCTACTTGTATTTGCATTGGCACATGTCTGTCATCAGCATGACCGGTGCGCGCAGCAGCCCGCTCGGAACGCTTCCTGCGGTTGCCCCTCACCCGTCCGCAGGGAAGATGACTGATTCCTGATGACGGAGAACTGCCATGTCGGACCTCGCCTCTGATCGACGCCCTCTTCCCCTGGTGCTCAGTCTTCTGACTGCAGTGTCCCTGATCTTGGGGCTGGCTCCGCACCAACCCGTGTTCGCGGCTCCGCGCCATGGAGCAGGGTGCACGATCCAGGGCACCAGCGGCGCGGACCGTCTCGTGGGGACTCCCCAGGACGATGTCATCTGCGGGGAACAGGGGGACGACCTCGTCTCCGGCGGTGGCGGCGACGACACCGTGGTCGGCGGCAACGGGCAGGACGTCCTTTTCGGCGGCCCAGGGGCAGATGTCCTGCAGGGCGGAAACGGCAAGGATCTGCTGATCGGCGGCACCGGCCGGGACACCGTCGACGGCGGCAACGCCAAGGACGAGTGCGACGGCGTCTCCGACGGCGACGTGCTGTCCGGCTGCGAGTCCGCCGAGCCGGCGGGCTTGTCGGTCGAGGACGGCAAACCGGGGGCCGCGGCGGACCCGACGACAGCCAGGAGCGCCAGTACGGGTCCTCGGCCGCGACCTCCGACACGGACGCCGATGGCCTCACTGACGGCCAGGAGCACCAGCTGGCCCCGACGCCATCATTGTCCTGAAGACGGCCCCATGGCTCCGGAAGGCTGGAATGCTGACCATTCTCGATGAAGAGTTCGCACCGACCACTTCGTGCGCAGTCTTCGTGAACGCGCCCCTGGAGCGGATCACCACCTTTGAGACCGAGCGGGAGCGGACCCGGCTGGAACGGAACAAGGACAGACCCGAGCGGGAGCGGATACACGGTCCGGCCACCGTGGCCGTAGAACCGCTCAATAGTGATCTGGCCGAGCTGCTGGGGCGACTGGACCCGCTGGACATGGGCCCCGAGGCGACCATGGAACTGCTGGCGGAGACCGGTGGCGGGCGGTGGACGGCGCTCTTCGACTCCTCGGCGGCCGACCCGGCCGTGGACCGAGCCGTGGGTGTGCTGGCCGAGCAGCTGGGGACCAGGGGCGTGGTGGCGGCCTGGCGCCCGCACCCGGCGGGCACCGAGGCGGAGGAGGTCGACGCCGACGGGCAGTACCTGGACGAGGACGCCCTCGGTGGGGCCGGGGTGACCGGGTTCGCGATCACCGACCCGTCCGCCGGACCGCCCGACTTCTACCTCCGGCAGCTGCACGCCGAGTACGCCTACGACCAGTGGGAGTTCACCGACGACGGGGAGTACCTGGACTTCGAGGACCCCGCCGCCTATGAACTCCAGCGCATCCCCGACCGCCTCACTCCGGAACGGGTGGTGGCCTACTGCCGAGCTCTGGGCATCGACCCGTTCAACGCGCAGTTCTACGGCCCCCGAGCCGTCCTCCTCCGTCGCCCGGCCGAGCCTTTCGACCGGGTGCCCCGCAACCGTTGGCCCTGAGCCGGCGGTTCGGTCCGTGAGGGGCGACGGCGGTCCGGCCGGTCCGTGTTCGATCCCGACAGCACTTATCAGCGTGCTGACCCACCTGTAGGATGATCGCAATCGCAAAGCACATGCCTTTGTCATGAACGACCAGGAGCCCGCCATGAACCGCAACTTCTCCGCCGGTGCCGCCATCACGCTCGTTCTGGGACTGATCCTGGTCTTCGCCACCAGCGGCAACACGATCAGCCTGGGCTCCTTCGCCATCAGCCTGGTCACGGTGGGGTGGATCCTCACCGTCGTCGGCGCGGTGCTGCTGGTGATCTCCCTGATCCCGCGGCGCACCACCACCCAGACCCGGCACGTCGACCACACCGGCCGGGAGTCCGTCACCGAGCGCGACTCGCACCTCTGAGCCCGGCCGGGCGGACCCTGCGCTCCTGAGGCGTAATGGCCACGGTCACGGGACAGACCGGGACCACGGAAAAGGGGAGCGCACCCGGGCCTTCGTGGCCGGCGTGACGCACACGCCGCGAGAATCGGGTAATGTCTTCCCGTGGCTCCTGATGGAGCCACGAATGCGGCAGTAGCTCAGCTGGTAGAGCGCCACCTTGCCATGGTGGAGGTCGCGGGTTCGACTCCCGTCTGCCGCTCTTCCCGTCCCCTCTCGCAGGGTGAGACGGAGGACCTGCCCGTCATCGACGGGTCCAGGTGTAGAACGCATTCGCCGGCCGCCGATGTCCTCGCCACAGAGGTGGCGCGTGATCACGCGGATGCGCACCGCTCGATCACCACGAACCGACCCCTCGTCCACAGCACGTCCGCTGCAGCCCCGCCCGCAGCGATGCCTCGCCCCCCCCGGGTAGCGGCCGGCTCCAACAGCCGACGACGTCGCCGAGCGGCCCGGCAGGCACCACAGCTCCCATGGCCACCGTTCCGGCCGGGCCCGGCCCGCGTTGCTCAGTAGAGGGAGCTCACGCCGGCGCATGGTGCCGCATCGATCCGGCACCACATCCTCGGGTGGCTCACGGATCAGCACGACGACGCCGCCAGTGCCCCACCGTCCGACCGGCGGCTGTCGGGGAGGGGGCTGTGTGGTCCGTCAGCACGGACCCTCGGCATCTGAAAG
Source organism: Kocuria sediminis (assembly GCF_009735315.1). Lineage (NCBI taxonomy): Bacteria > Bacillati > Actinomycetota > Actinomycetes > Micrococcales > Micrococcaceae > Kocuria > Kocuria sediminis. Next base: position 301 of record NZ_WOGU01000005.1, on the reverse strand, counting down.
TCCGTCGCAGGAAAGCTGCCCGATGCCTGTCCGAGTCTGCGGGTACAGCTCGCACGTGCGCCCGTGACGGGTGTTTTGACGGTGTGTGGGGGTGGGTGTAGTGTCTTCCGAGTTGCTGCGGGTGGGCGAGGTTGTGGCCCCGTGGTGGCGGCCGGTTGTACCGGTGGCTGGTTGTTCTCCGAGGTCGTTCTGGTGTTGTCGTGTCCTGCTGAGCGGGGTGCGCAAGTTGCGCGGGGCGGGGCGGGGAGGTAAATTAGCTGAGTCGCTGCGGCCGGGACGGGTTGTCCGGGGCCGGGAGGCG
>NZ_WOGU01000043.1:0-1439 GCF_009735315.1 Kocuria sediminis | reverse complement strand
GCCGCCGCCGGGCTGGCCCTGGCCGGGTGCGGCACCGAAGGCCCCGAGACCGGCACCGACGTCGAAGACGTCACCGAGGGCGAAGTCGCGGAGACCTCCCCGGCTCCGGCCAACAACCCCACGACCGGGGACACCTTCATCGGCGATTACGACGAGGACTTCTACGACGACCGCGAGACCTACGTCGGCCAGGAAGTGACACTGTCGGCGGAGGTCAGCAACGTCATCGACGACGACGCGTTCGTGATCGCCGGCACCGCCGGCACCACCGTGGACCCGCTGCTGGTGCTCTACAACATGGATCAGGTCGACATCGAAGAGGGCCAGGTCGTGGAAGTCACCGGCATCGTCCAGCAGGCTTTCGACCTTCCCACCATTGAGGACGAGCGACAGATGGATCTGGAAGACGACCTGTACCAGGACTACGACCAGCAGCCCTACCTCGAGGCCACTAACGTCCAGTTGATGCCCGAGGAATAAGACTCCCGCCCCCTCCGGGAGGAAGCAGGACTCCGGCCCTGAAGGACCGGGGTCCTGTCCTGAGCCCTCACGGTGCAGCCCGGTGCAACAACAAAAAGGGACTTGCAGCTTCTCATCGGGGGGCAGGTTTTCCAGTTACGGCCAACCGCAGTGTTCTCGCTTTGCTGTGCGCCTATGCCACCCACAGCACTCGGGGCAAAGGGCTCCCGGGACCCCTCGGCCTCCGCGCTACGCGGTCGGCTCGGTGGCCTCAAGGCGGGGACTCGCGATGCTCGCCCCGGCATCTCGCGGATCCCTTCCTGGGCGGGAGCTGCCCTGCTGGCCGCCAGTGCCCGCAACAGATCAAGGATGTTCCGATGGACCACAAGCACTCCGTGCTCATCCAGATCGATCTCGACGGCCGCTACGTGCGCCTGCAGGTCGCCGGCTGTCTGACCGAGGCCAACCAGCACGTCCTGTATTCCGTGGTCCACCGCGCCCACGCCGTGGTCCCCTCAGGGGGCATCAGTGTGGATCTCACCGCGGCTTGTCATGTGGAAGCCGCCGCCGTGGACCTGCTGCGCTGGGAGCTCCACCATGACCGGGAGTGCAGCAACATCGGCCCGGTCCGGGTGCTCGTTCCAGCTAATCTGCCTGATCACGCACCCGACCACGCCCGAGACCCTGGCCACCCCTACCGATAGGGAGAGCCACGACCGCAGTCGATCCCGCAGCGATTTCGTCACCAGCCCCAGTACTGAGCTCGGCGCGTTCTCCGGGTGTGGGAAGGAAGTTGAGCCTGGCACCGAAGACGTCACAGGGTGGTCACAGCTGGCCCCCAAGTGCATCCCAACCCTCGGGGCGTCTTGTGGCAAAGACCGGGGAAGGCCCGCAGAGTCTGGTGTTTTCCCTTGTCCGGGCGGTGAAGGCGTTCTTACCGTGAATGGACACGCGATCGGGACCGTTGCAGTCAGGCGACG
>NZ_WOGU01000042.1:528-1690 GCF_009735315.1 Kocuria sediminis | reverse complement strand
CTATGAATAGTCTGTAAACGTCGCCTCCAGTTAGACGGAGAGCCATTATTGCTCATCCCATCACCATCCGTAGTCTATCTACTGCAACTCGCCCATCTCACCCGGCCAACTGGTCAACTCCACGCCACACCACCCATACAAAGTGGGCTACCTGCACGCCGCATGCCCCAATCCGCAGCCATCCACGGCCATCCACGGCCATCCTGGCGCTCCCCTGGCCGCCTCGCTGCCTCGCCATCCGCGCGCGTCCCACCCCCCATCCCGGCCCGTCTCTCCCCGCGGCGCCTCGCATCACCCCATCTCCCCTGGCCAACTGGTCAATTCCCTTCGCCAGCACGCACGCACGCAACTCTCCGCGGGCACCGGACGCCTGCCTGCCTGGCCCCCGCCCTACAGGTGCTCCGGCGCAGCGTGGCCGGCCATCCTGCGTGCAAACGTTCTGTGGTCCGAAAGTGATTCGTGGGGGACGCCCACCGGCCCACCGCGTCCTGGCGACCGTCTCGCGCGGCCAACTGGTCAATGGCCCTTTGTCGCGCACGAGGGCCCGGACGGCCTCCTTGCCTTGATCCCGCTCGAGTCAAGTCAACGCGATGCAGAATCCATTCCGTCCTCGCTTGGGTTTCTCCGGCGAAGTCGAATGGCCAACTGGCGAATGAAGTTGGTCGAAGAGAAGGAGGGAGGGACCCCTGGCTCACGGCCGGGAGTCCCATCCCAGAGGCCCCCTCCAACCGCCCGGCGCTGCCGGACCTGTCAGTGGGGGAGGTGTATAACACAAATCTAGCCAAGGACGGGCTGACGCTCAGCGACTCGTAGCAACAAGGCTACTTGACCGCGTACACGACCCGCTTGGTCACTTCAGTCGTCTGCAGAGGATTCATCCCCGCGCGAGGTGACATTGCAATTCGCCAGCCAGCTCCCAGGGGCTTCTCCCTAGGAGCCGTCGCCAGCCTGCTGAGGTGCATGGCCCGGAGGCCTATTCGTATCCAACTACGACGTGCGGGGCAACATCGCCGCGTTCCGGCACGGATTCTGACTTAGAGGCGTTCAGCCATTATCCGGCAGATGGTAGCGTCGCGGCACTGCCTGGTCAGACAGCCGCAAAAACCAATTATCTGAATCAACGGTTCCTCTCGTACTAAATTGAATTACCGTTGCGGCGACC
>NZ_WOGU01000041.1:2073-2340 GCF_009735315.1 Kocuria sediminis | reverse complement strand
AGTTGCGCGGGGCGGGGCGGGGAGGTAAATTAGCTGAGTCGCTGCGGCCGGGACGGGTTGTCCGGGGCCGGGAGGCGGCGAAGATTCCACTCACGAGTTTCGGGGCCCTGGGGGTCCTGGTTCTTGGTCTGTTGTTTGAGAACTCAATAGTGTGCCATGTTTGTTGATGCCAAATGTTTTGTTTGGTTGATGGATCGCCTGTGTCCCGCCTCCGTGGGGTGTGGGTGGTCATATTCGGCCTGGATCGCTCGCCGGCCTCGATGTTGT
>NZ_WOGU01000041.1:0-2063 GCF_009735315.1 Kocuria sediminis | reverse complement strand
GTGGGGTGTGGGTGGTCATATTCGGCCTGGATCGTCCGCTCGTCCTGCTTTGCTGCGGGGTGGGTGGGTTTGTTTTTCTGTTTTTTTGACGGAGAGTTTGATCCTGGCTCAGGACGAACGCTGGCGGCGTGCTTAACACATGCAAGTCGAACGATGATCTCCCGCTTGCGGGGGTGATTAGTGGCGAACGGGTGAGTAATACGTGAGTAACCTGCCCTTGACTCTGGGATAAGCCTGGGAAACCGGGTCTAATACTGGATACGACCCCCTGTCGCATGGTGGGGGGTGGAAAGGGTTTGACTGGTTTTGGATGGGCTCACGGCCTATCAGCTTGTTGGTGGGGTAATGGCTCACCAAGGCGACGACGGGTAGCCGGCCTGAGAGGGTGACCGGCCACACTGGGACTGAGACACGGCCCAGACTCCTACGGGAGGCAGCAGTGGGGAATATTGCACAATGGGCGGAAGCCTGATGCAGCGACGCCGCGTGAGGGATGACGGCCTTCGGGTTGTAAACCTCTTTCAGCAGGGAAGAAGCCACAAGTGACGGTACCTGCAGAAGAAGCGCCGGCTAACTACGTGCCAGCAGCCGCGGTAATACGTAGGGCGCAAGCGTTGTCCGGAATTATTGGGCGTAAAGAGCTCGTAGGCGGTTTGTCGCGTCTGCTGTGAAAGCCCGGGGCTCAACCCCGGGTCTGCAGTGGGTACGGGCAGACTAGAGTGCAGTAGGGGAGACTGGAATTCCTGGTGTAGCGGTGAAATGCGCAGATATCAGGAGGAACACCGATGGCGAAGGCAGGTCTCTGGGCTGTTACTGACGCTGAGGAGCGAAAGCATGGGGAGCGAACAGGATTAGATACCCTGGTAGTCCATGCCGTAAACGTTGGGCACTAGGTGTGGGGGACATTCCACGTTCTCCGCGCCGTAGCTAACGCATTAAGTGCCCCGCCTGGGGAGTACGGCCGCAAGGCTAAAACTCAAAGGAATTGACGGGGGCCCGCACAAGCGGCGGAGCATGCGGATTAATTCGATGCAACGCGAAGAACCTTACCAAGGCTTGACATTCACCGGACCGCCTCAGAGATGGGGTTTCCCTTCGGGGTCGGTGGACAGGTGGTGCATGGTTGTCGTCAGCTCGTGTCGTGAGATGTTGGGTTAAGTCCCGCAACGAGCGCAACCCTCGTTCTATGTTGCCAGCACGTGATGGTGGGGACTCATAGGAGACTGCCGGGGTCAACTCGGAGGAAGGTGGGGATGACGTCAAATCATCATGCCCCTTATGTCTTGGGCTTCACGCATGCTACAATGGCCGGTACAAAGGGTTGCGATACTGTGAGGTGGAGCTAATCCCAAAAAGCCGGTCTCAGTTCGGATTGAGGTCTGCAACTCGACCTCATGAAGTCGGAGTCGCTAGTAATCGCAGATCAGCAACGCTGCGGTGAATACGTTCCCGGGCCTTGTACACACCGCCCGTCAAGTCACGAAAGTTGGTAACACCCGAAGCCGGTGGCCTAACCCCTTGTGGGAGGGAGCCGTCGAAGGTGGGACTGGCGATTGGGACTAAGTCGTAACAAGGTAGCCGTACCGGAAGGTGCGGCTGGATCACCTCCTTTCTAAGGAGCCGTTGACCACCGTGTGGTGGTCGCCCCCGCTATAGTGCCCGTCCGTGGTGCTGGTGGGGTGAGCTCATGGGTGGAATGTCAACGAGCAAGTGGCCGCGCTCCGTGTGCCGGCCGGGTTCTTCTTCAGTACCTGCTCTGCTGTGTCCTGTTCCCTTTGCGGGGGCGGGCCGGTGGGGTGGTGGAACGGTGGAGTCCGGGTGGTGGGGGTGTGGTCCATGGCGCACTGTTGGGTCCTGAGACAACAGGGTCCTCGTGGTTCCGGTTGCCGGTGCTGCTGTCCCCGTGCGGGGGTGGTGGTGCGCGGGCCGGGTCGTGGGGGCGGGTTGGCTCTGGTTGTCCCGGCGCCCCACCGGTTTCGGTGGGTCGGTGCAGGTCTTCCCGGTTGGGGGGTCCGGTGCCGGCCTGCGAACCATGGTGTGGGGTGTGTGGGTTGTTGTTTGAG
>NZ_WOGU01000040.1:0-1739 GCF_009735315.1 Kocuria sediminis | reverse complement strand
CACATGGAACCTTTCCCCACTTCAGTCCTCAAAGTTCTCATTTGAGTATTTGCTACTACCACCAAGATCTGCACTAGAGGCCGTTCGACCCGGGATCACTCCCAAGGCTTCGTCACGGACCTCCACGCCTGCCTACTCGCCGGGGCATCGTTTCTACCCCGGCGGCGAGGTATGGGTAACACGCTTGAGCGCCATCCATTTTCAGGGCTAGTTCATTCGGCCCGTGAGTTGTTACACACTCCTTAGCGGATTCCGACTTCCATGGCCACCGTCGGGCTGTCTAGATGAACTAACACCTTTTGTGGTGTCTGATGAGCGTGCATTCCGGCACCTTAACCTCGCGTTCGGTTCATCCCGCATCGCCAGTTCTGCTTACCAAAAATGGCCCACTAGTAACGCTCCATTCTAATGCCCACGTTCAACTAAGCAACAAGGGCTTCTTACATATTTAAAGTTTGAGAATAGGTTAAGGTTGTTTCAACCCCAATGCCTCTAATCATTCGCTTTACCTCATAAAACTGAATTCGCGTTACTGCTATCCTGAGGGAAACTTCGGCAGGAACCAGCTACTAGATGGTTCGATTAGTCTTTCGCCCCTATACCCAAATTTGACGATCGATTTGCACGTCAGAACCGCTGCGAGCCTCCACCAGAGTTTCCTCTGGCTTCGCCCTATTCAGGCATAGTTCACCATCTTTCGGGTCCCCACATTTACGCTCTTACTCAAATCCATCCGAAGACATCAGGATCGGTCGATGGTGCGCCCCACGAGGGGGCTCCCACCTCCGTTCGCTTTCACTGCGCGTACGGGTTTGACACCCGAACACTCGCGTAGATGTTAGACTCCTTGGTCCGTGTTTCAAGACGGGTCGTTTACGACCATTATGCCAGCGTCCGTGCCGAAGCGCGTTCCTCGGTCCAGGCTGGCCGCATTGCACTCCCGGCTATAAGGTGCCCCGGAGGGCACTACATTCCGGGAGCCTTTGACCGGCCGCCCAAACCGACGCTGGCCCGCCCCCAGGGAAGTACACCGGCACGAATGCCGGCTGAACCCTGGAGGCGAGTCTGGTCGCAAGCGCTTCCCTTTCAACAATTTCACGTGCTTTTTAACTCTCTTTTCAAAGTGCTTTTCATCTTTCGATCACTCTACTTGTGCGCTATCGGTCTCCGGCCAGTATTTAGCTTTAGATGAAATTTACCACCCATTTAGAGCTGCATTCCCAAACAACTCGACTCGTCGAAGGAGCTTCACACGGGCGCGGACACCCCATCCCAGACGGGATTCTCACCCTCTCTGACGGCCCGTTCCAGGGCACTTAGACAGGGGCCGCACCCGAAGCATCCTCTGCAAATTACAATGCGGACCCCGAAGGAGCCAGCTTTCAAATTTGAGCTCTTGCCGCTTCACTCGCCGTTACTGAGGCAATCCCGGTTGGTTTCTTTTCCTCCGCTTATTGATATGCTTAAGTTCAGCGGGTATCCCTACCTGATCCGAGGTCAACCTGGAAAAGATTGATTTGCGTTCGGCAAGCGCCGGCCGGGCCTACAGAGCGGGTGACAAAGCCCCATACGCTCGAGGATCGGACGCGGTGCCGCCGCTGCCTTTGGGGCCCGTCCCCCCCGGAGAGGGGACGACGACCCAACACACAAGCCGTGCTTGATGGGCAGCAATGACGCTCGGACAGGCATGCCCCCCGGAATACCAGGGGGCGCAATGTGCGTTCAAAGACTCGATGATT
>NZ_WOGU01000039.1:0-2527 GCF_009735315.1 Kocuria sediminis | reverse complement strand
GGGCCCGCCACCCGCCGCCCTCAGGGATTCGGCACAGTTTCTTCAGATCCATGTGCACCAGCTCGCCCGGGTGGTCCGGGACTGCCCCCGGATCACCTGACTCCTGACTTGAGAGGATCTCTTCTCGCAGTGAGGATGAAACCGTGCCCAAGCCCTACCCCGAGGAGTTCCGCCGCGACGTGGTGGCGGTGGCCCGCAAGCACGAGGCCCCGCTGTCCCAGATCGCCCGCGACTTCGGGATCTCAGAAGCCACCCTGCACAACTGGCTACGCAAGGCCGACGTCGACGTCGGCGTCCGCCCCGGCGTCACCACCGCTGAGGCCGAGGAGCTGAAGGCACTGAAGCGGCGCAACCGGCTCCTCGAGCAGGAGAACGAGATTCTGCGCCGGGCCGCTGTCTTCTTCGCTCGGGAGCTGCCCCCAAAATGAGGTTTCCGCTGGTCCTCGACCTGGCCGCCGACGGCATCCTCGTCGCGGTGACCTGCCGGACTCTAAGCTTCTCCAAACAAGCCTTCTACCAGTGGAAGGCAATCCCCGTCACCGAGCGGGACTGGGACGACGCCCACTTGATCGACGCCGCCATCGCCATTCACGCCGACGACCCGGCCTTCGGCTACAGGTTCATCTCCGATTGGCTGCCCGGCCACGGCATCACCGCCGGGGAAAAGCGGATGCGCCGGCTGTGCTCGGCCCAGCGGTTTTTCAGCGTCCACTACAAGAAACGTGGGCTCAACCGCCGGCCCGGTCCACCGGTGCACGAGGACCTGGTGGAGCGCGACTTCACCGCGACCGCCCCCAACCGACTGTGGCTCACGAATTTGACGGAGCACCGCACTGACGAGGGCAAGCGCTACCTCTGCGCGATCAAGGACGTCTACTCCAACCGCATTGTCGGTTACTCCATCGACAGTCGCATGAAGGCCTCCCTGGCGGTCACGGCCCTGCGCAGTCCGGTGGCCGGCGCGGGACGGTAACCGGACGTGTGGTCCACAGCGACCGGGGTAGACAATTTCGTGCCCGAAAGTTCGTGCACGAGCTCGCCCACCACGACCTCTTCGGGTCGATGGGCAGGGTCAGGGCGTGCACGGACAACGCCGCCATGGAGTCGTTCTTCGCCTTGCTCCAGAAGAACGCCCTGGATCGGCAGCGTTGGCCCAGCCGGGAGGACCTGCGTGTGGCGATCGTGACCTGGATCGAGAAGACCTACCACCGCCGGCGCCCGCAACGCCGTCTCGGTCGCCTCACCCCGGTCGTGTCTAAGACCATCGATCGCGGCCTCCGAGTCGTCTGAAGACCATCAACCCCGAGAGTCAAGGAAAGTCGGGGCGGTTCATCGTAGTGCCATGGGAGTTCAATTTGTCGCCGCGCGCTACACCCAGCGCCTGGCCGAGGCCGGGGCGGTGGTCTTGCTTAGATACGCCCGGGACTTCTGTACCAACGCCCGCGTCGAGATGTCTAACTCACCGTCTGAAAGCGAATTGATCCGCAACATATGTCTGAAAGTCGATCGAGGACCTCAAGATTGCTGTGGCCAAGTACATCGACTGGTTCAACTGTCGCAACATGCACGGCGATATCGAGCTTGTCCGCACCACCGGTGGCCCTGGCTGGTTGATCAAAACCATAAACACACCCCCGAGCCCGCCTACGATCCGCACCCGGAAACCAACCGAACAGTCCGACCCGCGACGCCCGCCTGGGAGCATATCCGGCGGGCGTCCCGCTGTTGCGTCACAATTGCGGACGGACGAAGGTGATCCGGAGAGATTGATCGAGCAGCAGCGTCATGGTCAGCAGCTTCACCGTGATCCGCACCAGCGCCGCGACCTCGGCCCCGGCACCGTCGTCGAAGAGGCCGGGGCGGACGGTGCCCACCAGGACGTAGCCCACGGCGACGAGCACGAACGGCACCACGGTGGCCAGCAGCGCCCAGGACGCGGAGCGGGCGGCGGCCCCGTTGCGCAGGTGCAGGCGGATTAGCCCGCCCACCAGCACGAGCCCGGACACCACCCAGAAGAGCAGGCCGCCGAGCTCCTGGGCCGCGGTCTCCCCCAGCGAGGGCACGAGCCGGTCCAGGGCGAGGCGGGCGCCCACCCGCTCGTGGAGCCGGCAGAGGTCGTCGGCGACGAGGAGCAGGAGCACGCCGCCCCAGGCGGCGAGCACCCGGTGCGCCGATCCGCGCAGGCCCGCCCCGAGCAGCAGCACGCCCGCGGCGCCGAGCTGCAGGAGCCCGAAGAGCTCCAGGAGGGAGCCGTCCAGCCCGCCGCTCCACAGGGCGGCGCGGCGCAGCGGGAAGAACCACCGGTCCTGCGCCCCGAGGGCGGGACCGCTGCGGTGCCAGACGTGGGCGATCAAGAGCAGGGCGTCGAGCACGAAGACCGCGGCTATGATCTGCACGGGCCACGACGCGGCGAGCCCCTGTGTCCGCTGCTCGCGGAGGGGGGTCACCGCGCGTGGAACTTCTGCTGCGCCTCCAGCAGTCCGTGGTCGACCAGGTGCTCGACCGCGTCGGCGGCGTCGTCGAGCAG
>NZ_WOGU01000038.1:0-2690 GCF_009735315.1 Kocuria sediminis | reverse complement strand
CAGGTGCGGGGGCTCCCCACACCCCCAGGCCCCCACCCACCCGGTGCGGGGCCTTTATCCATGCCCCGCCACCGGCCGGCCCCCACCCACCGGTGCGGGATTCGTTCCATGTGGCTTGCTCATGGTGGCCGTCACTTCCGGTACGCCGGGTCCAGCGTCTGTTCTCCGGCGGTCGCCACCGCGCAGAATGGACCCATGGCGGACACCAACGGGGCGGGCAGCGGCGCGCAGAACAGCGAGGAACCGCGAGTCGTGGACGTGGGGGAGCAGACGACCGCGGTGGTCGCCGGGAAGGTGCCGGTGACCGAGTTGCGGGCCTTCTTCGACGCCGCGTTCCACGAGCTGGGCGAGCGGATCGGCCGTGGTGAACTCCGGCCCACCGGTCCGGCGCTGTCGCTCTACCACTCGGAACCCGGAGCGGTCGTCGAGCTCGAGGTCGGATTCCCGGTGGCGGAGACGGTGGCGCCGGCGGGCTCCGTCGTCGTCGGGCGGATCCCCTCGACCCGTGCGGTGACGGTCACCCACCATGGGGACTACGACGGGCTCGGCTCGTCGTGGGAGAGGCTGCGGGCTTGGGCGCAGGAGCGGCACCTGCGCGTCGGTGCGCCGCTGTGGGAGGTCTACGTGACGGAACCCCACCCGGGCGACGATCCCCGGGACATGGTGACGGAGCTCTACTGGGCCGTCGAGCATTGACGAACGGCTCCCTGCGCACGACACGACGAAGGCCCCGACCACACGGTCGGGGCCTTCGTCGTCGGCGGTCGTGCTGTCTCAGCGGCCGGAGACGACGACCTGCGCGTCGTCCTGTTCGGCGGCCACCTCCGCCACGTCGCCGCGCCTGCCGACGAGCTTGTCCATGACCACGGCGATCGCTCCGTCGCCCGTGACGTTGGTCGCGGTGCCGAACGAGTCGATGGCGATGTAGGTGGCGATCATGAGCCCGATGGCCGTCTCGTCGAAGCCCAGCATGCTCTGCAGGACTCCCACGGCGGCCATGATGGCCCCGCCGGGGACGCCGGGGGCGGCCACCATCGTGACCCCCAGCATCAGGATGAAGCCGAGGTAGGTCAGGTTGTCGATGGGCATCCCCGTGATGGTCATGATGGCCAGCGAGAACAGGACGATCTTCATGGTGGAGCCGGCGAGGTGGATGGTGGCGCACAGCGGGACGACGAAGCCCGCGACCGGCTTGCTGACCCCGTTGGCCTCGGCGGACTTGAGGGTCACCGGGATCGTGGCGGCGGAGGAGGACGTGCCCAGGGCCGTCACGTACGCCGGCAGCATGTTCTTGAGGAGCACCAGCGGATTGCGCCGGGCGTAGGCCCCGGCGATCCCGTACTGGACCAGCAGGAGGACGATCGTCAGGACGAGGGCGAGCACGACGATCTTGAAGAAGGTCGAGATCACGGTGACGATCTGGCCGTTCATGGTGAGGCTCATGAACATGCCGAAGATGTAGACCGGGAGCAGCGGGATGATGACGAGCTCCACGATCCGCATGATGATCCGCCGGAGGTCGTCCATGGTCCGGTGGAGGGTGTCGCCCGGGATGAGCGTGATCCCCACGCCCAGGCAGAAGGAGAGCAGCAGCGCGGTCATGACGCCGAAGACGGGCTCCATCTCGAGGGCGAAGTATCCCGTGAGCGCGCTCTCCTCCGGGTTGGCGAGCGGGTTGACGTCCTGCTGTCCACCCAGCAGCCAAGGGTAGGTGCCGCGGGCCACGAGGTAGGCGAGAACGCCGGAGAAGACGGTGGACGCGTAGGCGATGCCTGCCGTGATGCCGAGCCACTTCCCGGCTCCCCGCCCGAGGTCCGCGATCGCAGGGGTGACGAGGCCGAGGATGAGCAGCGGCACGATGAAGCCGAGGAAGCCGCTGAAGAGGCCGTTGAACGTGAGGAAGACCCGTGCGAGCGGTTCGGGGAAGAACAACCCGCAGGCGATGCCCAGGACGATGCCGAGGAGCACGCGCACCAGCAGGTGGGACGTGAGAGGTTTCTTGGTCATGGGCCAATTATCGGCCCCTGAGGAGGTCCCGCGAACCAGGAAGGGCCCGAGCTGGCCTGCTTATAGAATGGGGGACGATCAATTGGCGGGCCCGTGCGCGGTCCCTTCGACATCCACGAGCGCCGCCCCCTTCCGGACGGCACAGAGGAGCGGTACGTGTCCGAGTCTTCCCAGCACGGTTCCCAGGGCGATCGCCGGAACAGCGGTTCCGGCGACCGCCGGTCCGGCGCAGACGCCCGACGCGACGGCGGCCGCTCGAGCGGCGCGCCTCGCCGCAGCTTCGCCCGCGACGACGAGCGTTCCGCAGGACGATCCGGTGGTGAAGGCCGTGCGCAGGGCTTCCGGGGACGGAGCGCCGACCGCCAGGGTGAGAGCCGTGGTGGATACGCCCCGCGCGGTGATCGGCGGGATGATCGACGTGGTGACAGCCGGGGCGAGAACCGCGGGGGCTACCGTGACCCGCGGCCGGGACAGGGCGAGCGTCGTGACGCCCGGTCCGGGGAGCGGGGACCCCGCCGTGACGGCGAGGGCCGGACGGAGGGCTACCGCGGCCGGCGCGACGAGGGTCAGGGTGAGCGGGGTCCGCGCCGTGAGGCTGAGGGCTACCGGGGTCCGCGCCGTGAGGGTGAGGGCTACCGGGGCCGTCGTGACGAGGGTCAGGGTGAGCGTCGTGGTGGGTACGC